>JBILLC010000529.1:0-5493 GCA_044376275.1 Chthoniobacteraceae bacterium
ACCGACGATCTTAACGCGTTCTCAACGGCTCAAGTCCAAAGTTTGCTGGGATCACAAATTCGTGTGCTGACCCCCGAGCAAGTAGGGGAGCTTGAGTCCCGTTCAGTCGCGGTGCTGACAGCGGCTCAGATTAGTGCGTTGACGGAGCAACACGTGGCTGTTTTGAACCAAAGCCAGCTGCAGGTTTTGTCATCCGCGCAAATGGTCGCATTCAGGACAGCGCAGATCGCTGCATTGGCGACCGACCAGATATCATTCCTAGTCACGGGCGATGTGGCTGCCTTAACCTCCGCTCAGATCGCGACATTGTCGGCTGAGCAGCTTGTTGCTCTCACAACTGCCCAGCACGTCGCGCTTACGTCTGCTCAGTATGGGTTGCTCACCAGTGGGCAACTCATGGCGGTGGAAGCAAGTGATTTCGCGGCACTCTCCGGAGCGCAATTGCGCGCTATCGCGTCGAGTAAGATCAAAGTTCTCTCTTCAGAACAGCTGGCGGCGTTAAGCAGTGATTCGCTGGGTGCATTCGCTCCGGCACAGGTCGCTTCGCTCTCCCTAGATCAGCTGGCGTTGTTTAACACCGCACAAGTTTCCGCTTTCACGACAGCGCAAATTTCAGCGCTTTCCACGCTCTCACTTGTCAGTCTGACCAACGAACAAATTTTAGCGATTGAGAACGCTGACATTGCTTCGCTGACGTCGGCACAGGTGCGTGGCTTCGTCCCAGAGCAAGTAAGCCTCCTTACCACCGCTCAAGTTCGGGCTTTTAGAGGAGAACAGCTTGCGGCGTTCAATTCCGCCCAGGTGATTGCTCTCGAGACAGACGACCTCAGAGCGTTGTCAACGTCACAGGTCCCGGCTTTCTCGGGATCGCAGATCAAGGTTCTTCAGGTGGACCAGTTGGTATCTTTCCAGGACGCGCAGATTGCTGCTCTGTCCAGTTCTCAACTGTTTGCTCTTACGACTTCGCAGGTCAGCTCTATTAGCACTTCCCAGATCGCGGCACTCACAACCGCTCAGTTCGCAGCAGTGGCCCCTAGTCAAATCGCCTCGCTCACAGTAGCGCAGGTGGCGTCATTGGAGAATAACGATTTGCTGGCTCTGGCGACCGCGCAGGTCGTGGCCTTTACCTCGGGCCAAGTTGCGACCCTGTCGGCTTATCAGTTCAGCGCACTTCCAAGCACCTACATCCTCACGCTGACCCCCAGCCAAGTTGGTTCGATTGAGACACAGGTTTTTGAAGCCCTGTCGGCTGCTCAGTTGCAAGCTCTGAGTTCGTCGCAACTGAAGGCGGTTTCAAGCGCTCAAGTGCAGGCTCTCTCAACATTCCAAGTCCGCGCCCTCAAGGCCGAGCAGATTGCCGCGTTCAATCCGACTCAGGCGGTCTTCATTGAAACCGACGATTTGCGTTCACTGACAAGTGGGCAGGTTCGTGCACTCACCAGTGGGCAGGTTCGGGCTCTCACGGACACTCAGACAGCGGCGCTTGGTGATTCACAGGTAGCACTGCTTTTGCCGGGTCAAATTTCAGCAATACAGACGGACCGCATTGCGTCGCTTGAAACTTCCCAGATTGCGGCGCTCGATGAGGGGCAGGTAGTTTCGCTCCTAACCAGCCAAGTCAAGGCGCTGCAGCCGGATCAAATCGCGGCTATTCAAACTGCCGATCTCCGGGCGTTCACCACCACCCAGATTCGTAGTTTGGGCAGTAACCAAATTCAGGCGCTTTCAGCCTCGCAAGTGCCGCGTCTTGTGGATGAGCAGTTATTCTCCATGGCTCCATCGCAGGTGGCAGCTATTGAGACCGGCGACTTACAGGTTTTGACTTCCGCTCAGGTTCAATCTCTTAGGTCCGCGCAAATTTCTGCGTTCACTGCCGAGCAGGTTGTCGCCATGACTTCGCGTCAGGCTTCCTCACTCTTGACTGAACAGATTGCGTCTTTCACTTCCAGCCAAGTGAGCGCGATAGAGACAATCGACCTTACCGTACTGACATCCACTCAAGTACGCGCCTTCACAGGCAGTCAGATGAAAGGGTTCACTTCTGACCAAGTGCGTTCCTTGAGCCCTGCTCAACTTAGTGCGTTTAGCACTTTGCAGATTGCTGCGTTGCCAGTTCCGCAAGTCGCCTCAATTCAGGTACCACAGGTGGTGGCGCTGACGGTGGATCAGTTTGCTTCATTGGGCACCGCCCAAATTTCTGGACTGACGCTTGAGCAGACGGTAGCGATTGAAACTCGCGACTTGCTTGCGTTGCATTCAGCTCAAATTAGAGCTCTTACAGCCGACCAAATCGAGGCTTTGACCACCTCGCAGATTATCTCATTGGCGCCCGGTCAAGTTGCCTTGCTTGCTTCCCATCAAATTCAAGCGATTGAGTCGAATGACTTGCTCGCCCTGCGGTCAGGGCAGATTCAGGCTCTCACGCCTCTCCAGATCAAGGCGCTGGCAGAGTCGCAGGTAGTGGTGCTCTCGAGCTCGCAGACAACCCTCCTCTCGACTTTGCAGGTTTCCTCTCTGCTCGATGCGCAGGTCACCGCTCTCACGCCGGCTCAGGTGACCGCTCTTAACACGAGTCAATTCACGGCACTCTCGAGCAGCCAGATAATTTCGATCACCACCGAGCAACTAAGTGCAATTGAGACGCGTGATTTGATTGTTCTTTCAGCGGCACAGGTACGCGCCCTTGGTTCAAGCCAGATCATGGCGATGACAACCTTGCAGGCATTTGGTTTGACAACAGCCCAAATTGCTTCGCTCGGCTCTGCGCAAGTCGCAGTGATTGAGAGCGCCGAATTGCGGGCACTCGGTCAGGCTCAAGTGCAATCGTTCACATCGCAGCAGTTGAAATCGCTTACAACGGACCAGCTGCTGGCGTTTACGGGAACTCAAGTATCGAGCTTCACCAACGTCCAGATCACAGCATTTGATCCAAGCCAGATTGTTGAATTTGCAACGGATCAAGTGGCTGCGCTCACCTCAATCCAAGTTGCGGCGCTGGCTCCGACGCAGGTCGCCCTCCTCGAGATCGCCCAGTTGAATGCCATTGAAACGCGAGATGTATCCGCTTTGCAGTCTGCGCAGGTCAGAGCTTTGACAAGTTCCCAAATCGGGTACTTGTCGACGGCGCAGGTCGTGGCGCTGAGAGAACAGCAGGTCAGCATTTTTGCTGGCGCGCAAGTTCAGTTGCTCGAGTTGAATCAGATTGGCAGCCTGCGCTCAAGCCAGATTCAGGCGCTGACACCTAATCAGCTCAGAGAATTGTCGAGTGATCAGATTTCTGCGCTCCGCGTTGCACAGGTTTCATCGCTCACCCCGGAGCAGGTCGGGGCGTTCTCGAGCGCGCAAACTGTGTCAGTCAGCACGGACCAGATCCGTGCGCTTTCCGGAAGCCAAATAAGCGCTCTGACGCCTTCCCAAGCCAGTGCCCTTTTGACAGAGCAGCTTGTCGCGATCCGCACTGACGAAATCCGTGCGCTCAGCAGCGCCCAAGTCTCGGTGCTGATCACCGAACAGATCCAGGCTATCTCGACATCTCAAGCTGCGGCCCTCCGCCCTGAGCAGATCATCGCGCTGCGCTCGATGCAGGTGGCAGCGCTCGAAATCGATGATCTCGTTTCCGTGAGTTCCGCGCAGATTCGAGCTCTCACCGGTTCGCAGGTGGCTTCGCTCACAAATTCCCAGCTGGCTGCGCTCTTGGTTTCGCAGTCTGCTTCGCTCACGTCTTCTCAGGTTTCGGCCCTTGGTACCGCACAGATCGGCGCGCTGACTACGGACCAAATTGCGGGGATGACGACGGCTCAGGCGCTGTCGATTCTGCCATCGCAAGTCTCCTCCCTCAGCACGGATCAGTTGGTTTCGCTTGAGGCAGCCGATCTTAAAGTGCTGCTGCCTGATCAAGTGCGTGCTCTCGCGGCAGGCCAGGTGGCTGCTTTGACGACAGCGCAAATCGCCGAGTTGACGACTCAGCAGGTGGCATCCCTCGGGACGGCCCAGATTCAAGCGATCGAAAACGGCGACTTGGTAAAGCTCGGGACTGCACAGATCCAAGCGCTCATGGGTCACCAGCTGAAGGCGCTCCTCACGGACCAAGTGGAGGCTCTTACTCTCGCTCAAACTTTGTCGATCACTACCTCGCAAGTCGGATCACTGGCACCCGCTCAGATTGGCGTGTTGACCACGGATCAGATTGTGACTTTGTCAACGGCGCAGTACGCTGCGCTCCTTAGTTCGCAGGTTGCGTCGCTGACCAACACTCAAGTTCAGGCGCTCCAGGCAGGTGATCTTCGGACGCTTGCACCCGCGCAGATCGCTGCACTCACCACTGGACAGATTGAATCCCTGACAACTGAGCAAGTGACACTGTTACTTACCCAGCAGATCGCGGCGTTGCTCGCGACACAGGTGGGTGCGATTGAAATTAGGGACCTCGTCAGGCTGGGCACGAGCCAGCTTCAAAGCTTTGCTCCGCAGCAGCTCAAAGCTCTGAACAACGGGCAAGTTGCCACGTTTGGCACGGCACAACTCACAGGCATTTTGACAAGCCAAATTGGTGCTTTCCTCTCTTCACAAGTTGCCGCTTTCACCACTGATCAAGTGGTCAACCTCGGGTCATCGCAGATCGTCGCGCTCTTGCCTGGTCAGGTTGGGGGACTGAACACCGAGCAGATCAGCGTCCTTGAGTTGGGTGACTTGCGTGTGTTGGGTGTCACTCAAGTCAGCGCGGTATCCTCCGCACAAATCGCTGCTTTGACCGCCGGGCAACTCTCTGGGTTGCAATCGAGCCAAATCAGCCTGCTCAATTCGATGCAGGTGAATGCCATCGAATCCGCGGACATCTCCTCGGTCACCCTCGCACAGCTTGCTGCATTCTCGCCCGTGCAAATCAAGGCGCTGGCGGAAGGCCAGATTGTCGCGCTCACTACGGAACAGTTCGCTTCTCTCAGCGCGCCGCAAGTTTCGGCATTGACGCCGCAACAGTTTGGCTTCGTCACGACGGTGCAGCTGGCTGGAATGAACACGACTCAAGTCCCGGCACTGACTCCAGCTCAAATTAATGTGCTCTCTAGCTCGCAACTCTCTGCGATTCAGATCGCTGATCTACGCGCGTTGCTGCCTTCTCAGGTTTCAGCTCTTGGTTCGGCACAAATTCGTGATCTGACGACCGAGCAGGTGCAGTCTCTCACCGTTGCGCAGTTACAAGCGGTCACGACTGCTCAAGTCACGGCAATTGAGTCAGCGGATTTGGTAAACTTGGGCTCTGATTCGATTCGTGCGCTTTCGATCATGCAAATCCCGAGTTTGCGTACCGGTCAGATCGTTGCATTAAAGCCGGAGCAGGTGGCTGCATTTGCGCAGGGGCAGGTCTCATCATGGACCACCGCCCAGATCGGGGCGTTTGTAAGTGACCAGCTGGTGGCGCTCGGTTCAGCGCAAATGGCGGCTCTCACGACGTCTCAGATCGCCGCTCTCAATTCTACGCTCTCCAATGGCGGT
>JBILLC010000055.1:0-8492 GCA_044376275.1 Chthoniobacteraceae bacterium
CTGGCGGTTGTCCCCTCCCAGCCCGCCTCGTGCGCGGAACCCGCCGGCGTACTGCGCGTTCTTTTTCTCGGACACGACAGTCCGCATCACAACAGCAATGTTTACGAACCGATGCTGGCGAGCGCGCTCGAGGCCGATGGAATCACATTCGACTATTTCACCAAGCCGGATTGCCTTACCGCCGACACGCTGCAGCGTTATGACGCGGTCATGCTTTACGCCAACCACGGGCGGATCACTCCCGAACAATTCGACGCGCTGAATTCATTCATCCAAGGAGGACGCGGCTTTTTGCCGATCCACTGCGCCAGCGCGTGTTTCGGGCACGAGCCACGCTTCGTCTCTTTGGTCGGCGGACGTTTTAAATCGCACAAATCAGGTGTGTTCATGCCGGTGATTCTCACACCCAGCCACCCGATTTTCGAGGGGGTGAAAGAATACGAAACCTGGGATGAAACCTACGTTCACAGCGAGATCAACACAGCCAACCGCGAGCTGCTCATGGAACGCAGGGAGGAGGGCCATACCGAGCCCTGGACATGGACGCGCACGGAGGGCAAAGGCCGCGTGTTTTACACCGCAAGCGGTCACGATGAGCGAACATGGAAAGACCCGCAATTCCAGCGCATGCTGCGGAACGCGATTGTTTGGAGCGTTGGCGAAGAGCGCAAGGCCTCGTGGGAGAAATCCCGCGCAACGCCGCGACCCTGAGTTCGCCCGACAAGATTTGGAAGTCGGCGCGACGGAATTTCCAACCTTTAATCAACACGAAACGAGCCGCGCCGCGCATGCAGGTCTTCGCGTCTGCCAGTCCAAAGGCAACGACTGGGTGCACGCCTCGATGATGCTCAATTCAATCGAGCTTCAATTGCCCGAGCCAACCGGGGTTGCCGCCGGCTAACCAAGCAACTTTGTGATTTGATCGCACACATGCTCGGCAAAGGGTATCGAACAAGTCCACCCAGGCGACACCGCGTTAAGCACGTGGAACGACGACCCGTCGCCCTCCAGCACAAAGTCCATCTCTAATTTTCGCGTTCGAATATCCATGAGCTGCGCGCGAATTCCGGGTTTGCCCCATTTTGTGTAGTGTCCGACTTCGACATTGGTCGCGAGCTCGCCCGCAAGCTTCACCAGATGCGTGCGGTTGTACTTCAGCAGTTCCTCAAGGGCCAGACGCCTGAAATCAAACCCGGCGAACACGATCAACCCAATCTCACGGAGCAGCGTCGCCACGCAGTCCGCCAGGTCGAACCGCTCCAACCCACTGTACTGCTCACGCCAGAAAGCCGGGATGGCCGTGGGCCCGATCTTCGCCTGTCCATCCACCGTCACCGTGAAGTGCACCCCCAAAAACGGGTTCCGCAAATCTGGAACGGGGTAAATGTTTGTACGGAACCCGGGGGCTTTCTCGGCGCCGTAGAGATACAAGCCCTTGAATGGGACGATCCGGTAATGTTGCGAAAAGCCGTACTGTCGCGCGATGGTGTCGGCATGCAGCCCCGCGGCATTGATGATGTATCCCGGAGTGAGCTTTCCCCCGGATGTCTCGAACCCGCGCTCACGCAGGCTTTCGAAAGAGGTTCCAAGCAGGAACTGAATGCCCTCGCGCTCGGCCTCGGTGCGCATGGCCGCAAGCACCTCCATTGGGTTCGCCGTGGAAGTCGAAGGAGAGAACAGCGCGCGCTCGAACGTCTTCACTCTTGGCTCGATTTTGCGCGCTTCGTCCTCCGTCAAACTTTCGAGCGGAACGCCGTTAGCGCTCGCGCGCCTTAAAAGCTCGTCGATCTGCGGCAGATCAGCCGCGTGGCGCGCGACGACAAGTTTTCCGCAACGGTTCAGCCGGATTTGATGCTCTTCACAAAATCTGGTCAGCGCGAGATTGCCCTGTCTTGTAAAGCGGGCCTTGAGGCTGTCTGCCGAATAGTAGAATCCCGCGTGCAGCACACCGCTGTTGCGCCCGCTCCCGTGCGCACCCAGGAACGCCTCCTTTTCCAACACCACCACACGCGCTTTGCCAAAACACGCACGGATCCGCCGTGCGATACTCACCCCGATGATTCCTCCGCCGATGATCAAAAAGTCAGGCTGTTTCATCAGTGCATCGCGGGTTCATCAAGATCTGCCTCGGCTTTTGAATGAGGGCGCCTCTAGCGCCCCACGGGTCTTTTATTGAGAGCCGATCGCCTTCAAGCATTCCCGCATGTAGGAATAACTTTCCGCGGCCAAGTATTCCGCGCCGGGCGAATAATCGAAAACCTCCACCGATACCCACCCACCGTATTCCACCGATTGGAGGGTTTTGAAGATAGGCTTGAAATCCACCTCGCCCATTCCGGGCCCTCGGCGGTTCGGGTCGTTTGCATGGAAGTGCGCCATGACACCCGCGTGCTTTCGAATGATGTCGCATACAGGCGTGGGTTCGGTCGACATCGCCTTGACATCAAGATGCAGCTTGTAGTGCTCGGAGCCGGTCATCCGCATGAGTTCCGCGCCTAGATCTGCGGTTCTCAGAAAGTCCCCCTCCTCCGGACCGAGAGGTTCAATGGCGATGGTGACTCCGCATTCCTCCAACGTCGGAACCACACGCTGCAAGGTGTCGGCCGCATAACGCATGCCCTCGTCGTGCGAGACCCCAGGCAGCAGGTTGCGCTGCTTGGGCGAGCCAAGCACCATCATGTGACCACCCAAGTCGCGGCAAAGACGCGTCAGCTCACACAGATAATCCGCAGTTGCCGCGCGCGTCCCGGCGTCGGGAGTTGTCAGGTAAAATCCCTCCGTCTTGGCAAGCAGCCAGTGCAGTCCAATGATTTCAAGCCCCGAATCCGCTGCAATTTTACGCAACTCCGCCCTGCGAACCGCCGGCACCTGGTGGGCGTATTCCGCCAGTGTGAACGGTGCGACTTCCAGTCCAGTGTAGCCGCATTTGCGCGCGAACGCGCAGGCTTTCTCAAATGGCCAATCAACAAAAGTCTCGTTACAAATCGCAAATTTCATGGGGCGCTCGGACAGATGGGTTGAAATACCGGAAATCAATCCGCTTTTCTCGCTGACAACATGGGCCGTTGCAAGTTCCGCCCTCGCGACGGGTGCGGGAATTTGCGAGGCGCCGCCGCGAGTCCTCATGCTGAATTTCCTTTCCGCCGATGCACGCGTGCCTGACGATCGACGTGTATGGCTGTTTTAGGGCAACGAAATTCTCTGGAGGTACTGCGCGCATCCCCGCACGGCGTCTATCTGGATGCTGCAGAATTGGGGGAGGTTCTGCTGCCGGCCAAATACGTTGGCCCCGAGCTGGAGGCGGGCAGTTTTGTGGATGTGTTTCTTTATCGCGACTCCGAAGACCGGCTGGTGGCAACAACCGAGGAGCCGCTCGTGATGGTTGGAAGATGCGCCTGCCTGAAGGTGGTCGGGGTGCGAGGTGGGATCGGCGCGTTTTTAGACTGGGGCTTGGAGAAGGATCTGCTGCTGCCTTTGCGCGAACAAACCGGGCCGCTGGCCATCAATGACTGGGTGGTCATCATGGCGGTGGTCGACGAGCGTTCCAACCGGCTGATCGCCACCTCCCGCCTCAAGAGGCACCTTGATCAAACGCCAGCCAACTTTACCGCGGAACAATCCGTCCACCTGGTGGTCGCTCAGGAAACGCCCCTGGGCTATCGTTGCGTTGTCGACCACACGCACTGGGGCATGCTTTACAGGACGGAATTAGGCGGGCCATTGCGGATTGGTGACGAGTATCAGGGCGTAGTCCGGCTGGTTCGCGAGGACGGCAAGGTGGACTTGCGCCTCGACGAGTCAGGCTACCAACGCATCGCTCCGCTGGCGGATCAGATTTTGGAGGCGCTCAAACAGAACGACGGCCGCCTTGAATTGCATGACAAGTCGGATCCCGAGACCATCCGGGAAATGTTCGCTTGCAGTAAAAAAGCGTTCAAACAGGCGGTTGGATCCCTCTTTAAGGCGGGAAAAATTGAATTGAAGGACGAGGGCATCGCGATGCGGGCTCGCTCCCAGCCCGGTCGCTGAGCAACGGATCCCCAGCCTGAAGGCGGCTTGCGCCTGCACTCCCTCGCCGCCGGGCCGAGCAGAGCTGAGGGGGCGGGCGCGTTTTTCCATCGGAAACGCCCGAGTTTTTTGGTATTGTTGGGGGGTTTCGCTCGAAAAGTTCTGTGCTAAAGTTTGGGGCTTGTGAAGACACCCGCCATATCCATCAAGAATCTCACGAAGGAATTCTCCATTCCCTTTCGAACAGAGAGACTTAGGGCAGTACGAAGCCTGACGCTGGAGGTTCCGGCCGGCGAGGTTTACGGCTTGTTGGGGCCCAACGGCTCGGGAAAGAGCACGACGATGAAGATTTTGCTCGGACTAGTGACCCCGACTGCCGGGAGCACAGAAATTTTTGGCATCAGCTCCCGCCAAGTTGAAAGCCGCGAGCAGGTCGGGTTTCTCCCTGAAAACCCTTATTTTTACAAGTACTTGACCGGCCTCGAAACCCTGCTGTTTTTCGGGAAACTCTGCGGCCACAAAGGCTCCGAACTGGAGGACCGCGCCGCGGAGCTGCTGAAGGTGGTTGGATTGGAATCCGCCTCGGACCGGCGGCTGAGCGGCTATTCGAAGGGGATGCTCCAGCGAATCGGCCTCGCGCAAGCCCTCGTTGGCGATCCGAAACTGCTGGTCCTCGACGAACCCACCGCCGGGGTCGACCCCGCCGGCTCCCACCAGATCCGGGATCTGATCGTGCAGTTTAAGGAAAAAGGGATTACGGTGCTGCTGTGCTCCCACCTGCTGAGTCAGGTGCAGGAAATCTGTGATCGGATCGGCATCTTGAACGAAGGGGCCCTCCTGCTTGAAGGACGCGTGAACGAGCTGGTCTCGGCGCACAACCAAACCGAGTTTCTGCTCGAGAACGCTCCTCCAGAATTTTTAGATGAGATCGAGAGGCGCGCAGCGGAGTGCGGAGTGCGAGTATTGGATCGCCGGATGCCGCAGCGCGATTTGGAACGGTTTTTTCTCGAAGTCACGCGGAACAAATCATGAGCGAATCTACGTCCCATCCTTTTTTCTCCAGAGAACGAGTCATGGCGCTGGCGCACAACACGTTTTTGGAGCTGGTGCGGCAGAAGGTGTTTTATTTCCTGCTGCTTTTTGCGCTGCTGATTATTGGCAGTTCTCTTTTCACCGTGGAGTTCAGTTTTCAGAGCCCGCTGCAGGTGCTCAAGGACGTCGGGCTTGGTGCTATGAGCATTTTCAGCTGGCTGCTGGGGTTGCTCTGTACCGCGATGCTTTTGCCCAAGGACATCGAGGACCGGACGCTGTACACGATTCTGGCGAAACCGGTGCCGCGGTTTGAATATATCACCGGCAAATTGCTGGGGGTATTCATGATGATCGGCCTTGCGATTCTGCTGATGTCAGTTCTTTTCGCGGCGGTGCTCGGCATCCGCGAACAGCAGGAGCTTGCTGAGATCGCGCGTATCACACCGGTGGAGGAGCTTGAGGCGGCCCTGGCGGCTGTTCGTGCATCCGCTTTTCAATGGAATTTGCTCGCCGGGGTCGCGTTGATTTTTCTCAAAGCCGCGCTGTGCTCGACCCTCACCCTGCTGTTGTCCACTTTCGCGACGTCATCCGTTTTCACGATACTGATCTCGGTGGTGGTCTATTTGATCGGACATGTGCAGGGCATTGCCCGCGAATACTGGCTGCGTCCCGGCGAGGTGTCACTCCTGGTCAAGGGCGGCATCGCTGTGATGGCCCTTCTTTTCCCTGATTTACAGCTTTTCAATGTGGTGGACGAAATCGCCATTGGCACAAAAATTCCGATGGACCTCTTTCTACAGGTGACCGGCTTCGGACTGCTCTACACCGTCGTGTATTTCATGGTTGCCCAGGTGATTTTTGCGACCAAGGAACTGTAGGCGCACAATATTCCCGATCGCAGTTTGTGTTTTTCCAAAAACCCATTGCTCACCCACAGGCCATGCCACCCAAGCCCGCAACGAGCTGCCAAGCTTCAAGCCTCACTCCAAAGGGAGGTGCGGCTTGAAGACTTTGCTCACAGTCCTCTTCGGCCTTCTGGCGTTTGGAATCCTCAAAACGCCCGCTGAACATCACCTGCTCGAGGAAGAACGCTCTTTTGGATTTCAGCTTGCACAGGTCAACAACAACACCCGGGCCCAGCTCGGACAAATGGGATTCATCGCCGCTTTGAGCGGGTTTCGCGCGGTGATGGCCGATTTTTTGTGGATCCAAGCCGGCAACTCCTTTGAGTCCACCGATTGGGCTCGGCTTGAGGTGTTCCTGCACTCCGCAACCCAGCTGCAGCCCCGGGCGGTGGTTTTTTGGGAGATGGCGCATTACCACATGGCCTACGACGCTGCCATATCCGTGAAAGGAGACGAGGCGCGCCAGCCCAACCTCGCGTTGCGCAGGCGCGCTGAACGCGAGTTCCACCAAATCGGGGAGGGCTTTCTGCTGCGCGGAATCCAGTTTAATCCGGACAACGCGCGCCTCTACGAGTGCCTGGGCAATCTGTACAAGAACCGGATGCAGGATCACCTGAGGGCCTCCCAGAGCTACGCAACCTCGGCGCAAAAGCCGGGTGCGATGGGATATGTCCGCAGATTCGCGGTTTTCGAGCTGGCAAAGGTGCCGGGCAGGGAGGCGGAGGCGTATGAAAAGTTGAAGGAGCTCTATCTGGAGGGGCCCCAGCAGCGCGTGCCCACCCTCCTCACCCTGCTGAAGGAACTGGAACAAAAATTGACGATTCCAGAGGACCTGCGGGTTCACAACCCGCATCAACCGTAGAGGTGTAACTGTGGGCGGGGGTATTCCTATTTCAGAAAGAATTCTCTATAGGATTTGACGAACTGGTGAGAGATGCTTTTCTTCTTGGTTCCGTCTTTGTTCACGAAGCCTGATGAGAGCCGGATTAGTCTCGCGAACCAAAGTCCATCCGCCCTACCATCCCTCACTGCCCCATGCGCTACGCAATTTTTGGTGACGTACATGCCAACCTAGAGGCCCTCCAGGCCGTTTTGGAGGATGCTCGTGCCCATGAGGTGACTCATTACGTCTGCCTTGGAGATTTGGTCGGATACAATGCGGACCCTGTCACGTGTTTGGAACTAGTGCGTTCGATGGAATGTCCAATCGTCAAAGGCAACCACGACGAGCAGGCATGCGAGGTGACCGACCTGAGTTATTTCAACCCACTGGCCGCGCGCGCCATTCAATGGACGCGTGACCAACTCACCGAGGAACACAAGGAATGGTTGAAGGCGCTTAAGTTTTCCCGGTTGGTTCGAAACTTCACAATCGTCCATTCCACCCTGGATTCACCAGCAAGCTGGGGCTATGTGCTCAGCGATTTGGACGCGAGCGCGAGCTTTAGTTACCAGCACACGCAGCTTTGTTTTTACGGCCACACCCATGTGCCACGCGCCTTCATACGCGACACCCGCGTTCACGAAGTCGCTCCTGACCAGATCACTTTGGAGGCCGGCAAGAAGTACTTTTTCAATGTGGGCTCGGTGGGCCAGCCTCGCGATCAGGACTGGCGCGCGTCCTACGCCCTCTACACTCCGGCCGAACAAACCGTCCAGTGGCGCCGGCTCTCGTATGACATCGAGACCGCCCAGAAAAAGATCCTCGCTGCCGGATTGCCTGAACGCCTCGCCCTCAGGCTTGCGGAGGGCCGCTAAGGCCACCGCTAGGTTACTGCGAGGTTACCGCGAGGTCATTCGAAGTCGCTGCGCCAAAGGATCCCTCTGCCAAATAGGCGCCCCATCCAGCGCTTGTTTCAAACGTTATGAATCGGCTATGGAACGGTGCCCCGCCCGATTCGATTCTCGTCGTCAAACCCAGCTCTTTGGGCGACGTGGTCCACACGCTGCCGGCGGTCGCGGCGCTGAAAAAATTCTGGCCGAAGTCCTCCATCCGCTGGCTGGTCAACCCCGAATGGGCGCCGGTTCTCGATGGAAATCCGCATTTGAATCAAGTTCACATTTTTCCGCGTGCCCAGTTTCGCGGCGTCGCGGCAGCGTGGCGAATGCTCCGGTGGGCGCGCAGCTTTGGCCGGGAACACTCTGCGGAGTTGGTGTTGGATTTTCAGGGGCTGCTGCGCTCGGCTGTGGTGGGCCGGTTCGCTCGAGGCCGTTCGCTGTACGGCTTATCGGACGCGCGCGAGGGGGCTGGTTGGTTCTACGATTCCACAGCCCGCCTGCCATCGCAACGAGCCAGCCCGATGCACGCCGTGGACCGCTACATGGCGCTGGTCCAGGCGCTGGGCGTGCCCCCGGCTGGGGCCGCAGCTCTCGAATGGCCTCTCCCAGACGGCCCCCTGCCCGCTGAATTCGCCACGGGCGAACCCTACGTGGTGCTGCATCCGTTCTCGCGGGGCAAAGGCAAATCCCTGACCATCCCCGAGGTGAAGCTGTTCTGCCAGACAATGGCTCCACAGCGCATAATCCTTCTTGGTCGTTCGGAACTGG
>JBILLC010000001.1:0-26930 GCA_044376275.1 Chthoniobacteraceae bacterium
GGGCGAACCCAAGGTTGGAGATGCCGTGGTGGCTGATCTCGCGCCAAGAACTCAGCCGCCCGCTGATTCGCGAAATTCCGGGCCCACGCCTCCCCCGGCTTCATCCCGGGACGAACCTCCGAAATTGGGTTCCTCAAAATCCCGCTCATCTCAGTCCGCAAAAGAATCCGCCGCACGCGACCCTTTCCAAGCACCGGGTTCGGCGGACCCGCGCCTCGGACCAGAGGACCCGCAGTTGGGCGAAGGGATTATCCCGGGTCTGCCTCCGCGAAGTTTTCGTTGATCCGCTCCCGGGGTTGGGTTTGATCAAAGGGTTGTGCCGGCTGGCCGTCGAGTTTGCCAGCTTTGAGGTGCGGATGCATTTCGACGCTGTCATGGTGATGCCCTTCGGAAAAGCGCCACGCAACCGCGTACCGAAACAGTTCAAAGGCGCTTCTGAGTGCGAGCTTTTGTTTCAAATGAGCCCGGTGGGTTTCGACAGTTTTGGTGGAGATACCAAGCAGCGTCGCGATCTGCTGTGTGGAACTTCCCTTCCCGATCCAGCTAAGCACCTCTAGTTCGCGATCCGAAAGTTGGTCGGTGGCTTGTGCACAGGCGGACGCCGTGTGCCCGACGGCCCGCTGCACAAGGCGCTGCGAGATCCCAGCACTCACAGCCACGCCGCCATCGCGGATAGTCTGGAGCGCCTGCAGCACGGCTTTTGGTTCCGCCCCCTTCATCAGGTAGCCCTTCGCGCCGGCGGCAATCGAGCGCAATGCATACAATGCCTCGTCGTGGACGCTGAACACCAAAATCCGGAGCGCTGGACTCTCGGCAACCATGCATTTGATCAATTCAATCCCATCCAGCCCGCCCGGTAGCGTGATATCTAAAACTGCAATGTTCGGATGATCCCCGCGCAAGCGCGTCAGCGCCGTGCGTGCGTTTGCGCACTCCGCGGAAACCGTAAATTGTTGCGATTTTTCCAGTAGATTGCGAAGGCCGATGCGCATCATCGGATGATCCTCCACAATAATCACGCTGCTTGGCGCCTGTCTGGACTTAAACTCACTCTTCCCTGTTCGAAAAACTCGCCCCATGTGAGAAATGTCTACCCTCTAAATCGCAGGAAAGCGCTCCGTGGTCTTGAACGCGGGAAAGGTCACTCACTCGCGATGCACGCCTGTGCAAACCAAGTCCAGCTGCCACACTTCCCGCACCACCCCCGAACGAGGTGATGAGCTTCAACCCTCGGTTTCCCGCGCGATGCGCACCTGAATCTGACGTGTCAGCAGCCACCGAACCGCGAACATATCGCACGTCGCCTTAAAAGCCCGGTTCCCGAATCCGTATTTGCTGACACCAGCGATGCGCGGCCGGTGGTTTACAGCCATCTCTGTGATGCGATAACCCATGCCTTTGACCAGTGCGGGGATGAATCGGTGCATGCCGAAAAATGGCAAAAGCGCCTCCCGACACTCGGCTCGCATCACCTTGAGGGTACATCCGGTGTCGCGCACGCCGTCCTTGGTGAACCGGGATCGTATCGCATTTGCGATGCGCGACGTGAGTTTTTTCGAAAGTGAATCCTGCCGGTTCGCGCGATAGCCGCACACCAAATCGAATCCGCGTTCTAGCTCAACGAGCATTTTTGGAATATCCGCCGGGTCGTTCTGGCGATCCCCGTCCATCAACGCAATGACGGATCCCTTGGCGGCTTGGATGCCAGCGTACATCGCCGCGCTCTGACCCGAATTTTTAGCCAGTTCAATCACCCGGATTCCGGGAAGCCTCGGGATCCGCGCGAGCGTGCCGTCCGAGGACTTGTCGTCCACCAGCACGATTTCGAAAGACTCCCCCGCAAGAGCCACGCGAACTTCCTCACACAGGGGCGCGATGTTGTCTTCTTCGTTGTAAAGCGGAATGACGACGGAAACCATGCAGCCACGCACTATGACTGACTTGTTTTCACTAGGCCAGAAAGGATCTCGGCTTCGGGCGTGATATGAGGCCGCCGGGGACACGTTTTCGGACGCGGATGCGCATGGGGCGCGGTTGGTTTGCTCTGGATGGGTTGGGGTAGATGCATCGAACCGAGAGTGAGCCGGCGCCAGAGCAGGTGTGCAACCGGCTGCGGCAAATGGCTGCTTGTGAGTCGCCGAAGAGTTGGAGCATACTCGGCCGCATGGCCCTCCTGAAACCGCTCAAAACCATTGTCTTTTTCACGTTTGGATTGCTCTGCATGGCACCCTTGGAAATCTCCGCAGCGCAGTCCGAGGAATCCCCTGTGCAGATCAAGGTGGGCATCATCGGACTGGATACGTCCCACGTTCTTGCATTCACGCAAACCCTCAACAAAGGCCCAAAGAAAGCCGAGGACGCGCCGAGGGTTTCCGGTGTGCGCGTGGTTGCTGCATATCCGCAAGGGAGCCGGGATATTGAGAGCAGTGTGAAGCGCGTGCCCGAGTACACGCAAAAAGTCCGCGAATTGGGCGTGGAGATCGTCGATTCAGTGGAAGAGCTCGTGCAAAAAGTGGATGCGGTATTGCTGGAATCCAATGACGGCCGCGTCCACTGGGAACAGCTTCAGCCGGTTCTCAAAGCGGGCAAGCCGGTGTTTGTCGACAAACCGATCGCCGCGTCACTGGTGGATTGCATCCGCATTCTGGAGGCGGCCAAAAGCGCGAACGTGCCTTTGTTTTGCTCTTCGTCGCTCCGTTTTGGAACAGCGACGCAGCAGGTGCGAGCCGGTTCAATTGGAAAAGTGCGCGAAGCTGAAACTTTCAGTCCGGTAAATCTCGAGGCGACTCATCCGGATTTATTTTGGTACGGCGTTCACGGATGTGAGAGTCTTTTTACGGTGATGGGAACGGGCTGCGAACGGGTGAAACGGTACGAGGATGCCGACGGCCGGGTCGTCGTCGAGGGGCAATGGTCCGGTGGCGGCAGGGGAATTTTCAGGCAGGAAAACGGCAAGGATCGCAAGGGGTACGGCGGCATTGCACATGGGGAGAAGGGAGACGCCGCGATCGGCGCCTACGATGGATACGACGTTTTGTTGTATGCGATCGTCGACATGTTTCGCTCGCGTAAAGCCCCCGTCAGCATGGAGGAAACCATCGAGTTATACGCGTTCATGGAGGCGGCTGACGAAAGCAAACGGCTCGGGGGCGCGGAGGTTTCCCTGCGGCAGATCATCGACAAGGCTCGCGCGGCAGTCGCCGCACGGTAGCCAAGGCTCGATGCGTTGCGGCGGCGGGAGCGACCGCGGCACAGCAGCCAGCACGGGGACCAAAAACAGCCAGGCCTGAAGAAAAGTGAAAAGATAAAACACTCCGTTTCACCCATGAAAATTCTCCGATCCACGGCGCTGTTGGCTTGCGGGATTTGCGCCGCAGCGTTGCCCCTCAACACGCTGGCGCAGCAGCGCGAGGCTTGGACGACATCGCGCGTGCATGGCTCGCCCGAGCCACCCTTGCCATATGTTGTGGAGCGGGCGTTTCCGGATCTGACTCTGGCAAGGCCCTTGGATCTGGCTCCGATCCCGGGCTCCGACCGGCTCATCGTTGTGGAAGAAGGCGGCCGGATCTCGTCGTTTTTACCGAAGCCAGATGTGAGCCAAGTCGAGCTGATGGCCGACATGCGTGCATTCGATCCAAAAATCAGCCGGACTTACGCAGTTGCGTTTCACCCGGGGTTTTTGAAGAACCGCCTGATCTTTGTGCGCGTAAGCCTCGACGGCCGCGGCGAGCGCAACTTGGAAAACGGTGCGCGCATCCTGCGATTCCGCATGACGGACGAGGCGGTGCCGAAGTTGGATCTGGCGTCTGGAGTGGTCGTGTTCCAGTGGCTCTCGGGCGGCCACGAGGGAGGCAACATGCGGTTCGGCCCGGACGGGATGCTTTATATCACGGCTGGGGATGCTGATAATCCAGATCCACCGGACTCCTTTGTGACCGGTCAGGACATCGGTGACGTGCTTTCAAGCATCCTCCGCATCGATGTGGATCGGAGCGAAGCGGGGCATCCTTACGGAGTGCCCAAGGATAATCCGTTTGTGGGTGTGCCCAAGGCGAGGGGTGAGGTGTGGGCATACGGGTTGCGGAATCCATGGCGGTTGTCTTTTGATGAAAAGACGGGCGACTTATTCGTAGGCGAAGTTGGCTGGGAGCTGTGGGAGAGCATTGTGCGGGTTGAAAAGGGTGGAAACTACGGATGGAGTATCACTGAGGCTGGAAAACAGGAGGTGCGTCCGGATCGGGTTCTCGGGCCCACACCAATTCTCAAGCCGCTGGTCACACATCCACACGAAGAAGCCGCAAGCGTGACGGGTGGGGAGTTTTACCGCGGCAAACGGCTTCCAGAGCTTTCGGGGATGTACATTTATGGCGACTGGCAGATGGGGACGCTCTGGGGGCTGCGTCATCAGGGCGACACGGTGAAGGAGCACCAAGTGCTTTGCCGCACCTCGCTGATGCCAGCCGCATTTGGTTTTTCCAATGATGGCGAGCTCATCGTGCTCGACCACAGCGGAGGCGGAATGTGGCGGTTACAAAAAAATCCGCGCGCTGGTAAGCCTGACGAATTTCCCCGCAGGTTGAGTGAAACAGGCTTGTTTAAACAAACCTCCCTGCAGCAGCCGGCCGCGGGCGTGGTGCAATACGAGATCAACGCGTCCAGATGGGCCGATCATGCGCACGCCCAACGATGGGTGGGTTTTCCCAATCTAGCCGGTGTGAAGATTGCTCAGTTTTCCAAGGGCGTGGTGTTTGGCGGCCAGTGGCAGCTGCCCGAAGGCGCGGTTTTTGCAAAGACCTATTCCCTCGAGATGGAAAGAGGGAATCCAGCCACGGCACGCAAAATCGAGACGCAGATTCTCCACTTTGATGGCAGTCTTTGCGGGACCTACACCTATCGCTGGAATGAGGAGCAAAACGATGCCACCCTCGTCGCCGCGCAGGGTGAAGAAGCGGAGTTCCGTGTCAAGGATTCCCACAGCCCAGAGGGTTTTACCCAACAAAAGTGGAGGTTTTTCAGCCGCTCGGAATGCGGGCGCTGTCACACGATGTGGACCGGGTTTACTCCCGGATTTAACAAGTTGCAATTGGACCGCCCCACGCAGACGGCGGGTGGGCGGCAGATCGATGTGCTGAGTCGCATCGGACTCGTCCCGGACGAACCCTCGCTGGCGGATCCGCACGGAACCCGTGGAAGCTTGGAATTGCGGGCGCGGTCCTATCTGCACACCAACTGCAGTTCCTGTCACAGGTTCAACGGGGGCGGGGTTGTGCCTTCAATGATGAACATTGAACTCGCGCTCAAGGAAGCCAAGCTGATCGACGCGAAGCCTGTCCAGGGTGATCTCGGTCTGCCAGACGGCCGGATCATCGCCAAGGGTGATCCTGCTCGGAGCGTTCTGCTGTATCGGATGACCACCGCGGGACGCGGACACATGCCTTACGTAGGAGCCGAATTGGTGGACGATCGCGGGGTGCTTTTAATCCGCGATTGGATTGCGAGCATGAAGCCCAACGAGCGCGATGTTCCCGAAAAAATCGGCTCGCAGCGCGGGCGCGAAATCGAGGCTCTCAAACGGGCTGCGGCTGGCGACGAATCTGCGATCCGGTCCCTTCTTGAATCCAACAGCGGCGCGCTGAGCCTCGCTCTCGCGATCATCGATGGGTCCGTGAAGGGCGAAGCGCGCAGGCTTTCCATCAAGCAAGGGGCAGTGCATCCCGAGGCCTTGCGCCGGGATTTGTTCGAGCGTTTTCTACCTTCCGGTGAACGCAGGAAAGTGCTTGGGCCGCAGATCAACGCGGAGGCGTTGCTCGCGAGAAAGGGTGATCCCGCCCGCGGTTCGCAGGTGTTCGCCGGAGTGTGCGCCGCCTGTCACAAGCTCAATGGAAGCGGGATCGATTTCGGACCGGATCTGCATCAAGTCGGTTCGAAATGGAAGCGCCCGGATTTATTGGAACAAATTCTTTATCCAGCCAAAGTGGTGGATCCGCAATGGCAGATGGCCACAGTTGAACTCAAGAGCGGCGAGGTCAAAAGCGGCTTCATCTTGGAGCGCAACGACCGGGAGTTGCGATTAAAAATGGCGGGAGGAATGGATCTCAAACTGCCTGCCAGCGACGTGAAGTCCGCCACGCAATCGCGGACATCCGTAATGCCGGAGGGCCTCCTTCAAAATTTGACCGCACAGGAAGCTGTTGACCTTTTGGATTACTTGTCGGGGTTGAAATAAACCTCGTGCGCCAAGACGCTCTCGGCCGCTCTTCACGTGGAGCGCGCAACGCTTTGGATTTAAAATGAAACGGCATTTACTCAAAAAATCACAAACCAATAGATGACCATGAACAGGCGCACATTCATCCAGACTGGAATATCAACAGCGGTCGGTTCGCCATGGGCTTTTGCCCAAGCACAGGTGAAACGGCCCCGGATTCTGCTGCGTTCGTCCTGGCAGACGGTGAATATCGGCGATATTGCGCATACGCCCGGCGTGCTGGCTTTGCTTGAAAAACACATCCCTGAGGCCGAGGTGAGCCTGTGGCCAAGCAAAGTCACAGACGGCGTCGACGCGATGCTCGCCGCGCGCTTTCCCAAGCTGAGGATTGTTTCGAGCCCAGACGAGTTGAAAGCCGCCTTCAGGGAATGCGACTTTTTGCTGCACGGCTCGGGGCCGTCTCTTGTTGCCGAGAAAGATTTGGTAAAATGGGCTGAGTCGACAGGGAAGCCGTACGGTGTTTATGGAATCACGCTGCCGCAGCAGAGCTCGACAGCAACGCAGCCTGCGCCGGACAGTGTGTTTAACAAAACTATTGGCGTGTTAAACCACGCAAGGTTTGTGTTTTTTCGCGATGGAGTGTCTTTGGATTTGGCAAAGCGGAAAGGCTGCGAGGCGCCGGTGATGGGGTTTGCTCCGGATGGTGCGTTTGCGACGGACTTGCGCGATGAAGCAAGGGCGGTGGCGTTTCTGAAAGAACACCAACTCGAGGAAGGCGGGTTTTTGTGCTGCATCGCAAGACTGCGTTTTTCGGAGTACTGGAAGATGAAACCGGGCGTGGCAATCGATGAGGTCAAGCATGCGAGGAACGAGGCGATGAAGGAGCATGATCTCGCCCCGTTGCGAGCAGCGATTGTGGAAGTGGTGCGCAACACAAAAATGAAAGTGCTTCTGTGTCCCGAAGACTCGAGTCAAATGGAGGTTAACCGCGTGAATCTGTACGAAAAGCTCCCCGAGGATGTGAAGGCACGGGTGGTGTGGCGTTCGACTTATTGGCTGACGGGTGAGGCGCTGAGTGTGTACGTGCGCAGCGCGGGATTGTTTGGCGCGGAAATGCATTCGCCCATCATGTGCATCGGCAGCGGCATCCCCGCAGTGGTGTGCCGTTGGGCGGAACAGACGAGCAAAGGATTCATGTGGCGCGATATTGGGTTGGAGGAATGGCTCTTTACCTTGGACAACGAGGAAGAGTTGACGCGTGTTGCGCCAGCCGTGTTGGCGATTGCAAAAGATCCTCGTGCTGCAAAAGCAAAGGCAGCCCAGGGTCGCGACACGGTGCTCAAACACCAGCAATCAACGATGGCCGTTTTGCGTCGCGAATTGGGATTGTGATCCGAGAGGTGTGATGAAACTAAACATTCGCAGATCCAATGAACGGGGGCACGCAGACCATGGATGGCTACAGAGCCGGCACTCGTTTAGCTTCGCAGAATATTACGACCCGGCGCATATGGGATTCCGCAGTCTGCGTGTGATCAATGAGGATCACATTGCGCCCGGGGCAGGCTTCCCAACGCACCCACACCGCGACATGGAGATTTTCAGTTACATCGTGTCCGGGGTGCTTGAACACCGTGACAGCATGGGGAACCGCCGTCAGCTTGCGCCCGGGCAGATCCAGTTGATGCGGGCGGGCACCGGTGTGACGCACTCAGAGTTCAACCCATCGCCATCAACGGTGGTGCACCTTTTGCAGATCTGGATCCAGCCAAGAAAGACGGGGTTGCCTCCCGCTTACACGGAGTGGGTGCCACCCATGCCGCCCAAGCAACGTGAACAGAGTGGAAAAGTACTTGTGATATCACCGGAGGGCAGCAAGGGGTCGGCGGTCATTGAGCAGGATGTGCGGGTGTATCTGGTGCGTCTCGGGGATGGGGAGAGCTTCATGCACGACCTGGCGGAGGGTCACGGGATGTGGATCCAGCTTGTAAAGGGTGCGATTCAAACGTCGGCGGGACAATTGGAGGCTGGCGACGCGGCTTCTACGGAAGAGTCCGGGCGATTCGAGGCGTCCGGATGCGGCGAAGTGGACGCGCTGTTGTTCGACTTCGCGTGAGATGCGTTGGCGTTTTGTTTGTCACTTTTCGCGTTTCTGCCGCGTTGGGGTCATTTCCCGCCGCTTGCCATAGTAGCGTGCCAGCCCATCGGCGACGCCTGAGGCATACTCGGAAAGGATGCTTGCAACGCTCTCGCCGTCCACGCTCTTGAGTCCGCGGTAGTCGCCAAGCTGCACTCTCTTCCACACAGGACTGCTATTCATCACATACGGCTCTAAAAATACCACGGGGACCTTGTAGAGCCGGTTCGCGAGCAGGTTCCGCGCGTACACATACGGCCCTTCGCCGATCCGCTTCGCGTTGCTTGAAAAATAAGTGAACGGCGGCAGTCCACTGACTTCCGCCAGCGCCTCCGCCAATGTCTCGTTGAGCGGCACCGACTCCTCTGCTGTGCGCGTGAACAAGTGTTCCAACATCTCGGCACGCACATCGTCCCATTCCAATTCGCGCGCGCCGTAACAGCCGTTCACCAAAGCATGCAGGTGGTTTCGCGGGATCAACTGTGGGTTCTCGGGATTGCCCCACTCCTCAGCGTTGAAATGCAGGCAAACCACTAAGTCCGGTTTCAGCTTTTCATTAACCGCCTCCGCTCGTGCACGGATCTCGCTAATTCGATAAAAAAACAGCTCGCTGTGCAGCCGGATCCGTTCCGCATTCGGGCTGCCTGACAAATCCGCTGCCGCCGCCGCCTTCAGGCTCTTGGGGCGCGCCGTTGTCACTGGTTCGTTGCTCGAGCGTAGCAAAGATACCCGGGCGCCCCTGGCCTCCAGAAGCGGCTTGAGTTTTCGGGCTACCTGTAGAGTCAGATCGCCCTCCATCACTGGTTGGCTCTTGCCGATTTGAAAATAACGCGCTTCCATCTGCGCCCATTCCCCGCCCAGATGCCCCGGATCGATCGCAATGTGCAGGTCTTTTAAAGGCTTTGATTCCGGTGCCGCGGGAAGCTCCGATGCTTTCCGCCAGAACCGCGCCGGGCCGGGATTTTGCGGGGTTGTTTCCGATGCGAACGGCACGTTTACCCACTGGTCAGGACCGGTCCGCACCCGCACTGAATCATCCGTCACCTGAATGGATGCCGCACCGGCATCACCGGGAGCGTAGTGTTCGTCGAGGACACGTAAAAATTCCGCGCGAGTGAACGCATGGCTACAAGAAGCAAGCCACTCCCAGCTCGGAGCCTTTGCAAGCGGGCTGACTTTTTGAGCGGCGAGGCTGGTGTGCAGCCCGAGGTTGGCGCCCAGCCAAAACGCCCAGCTCAAGAGCATTGATTTCACAACGTGAATGATCCTCAGAACGCTTGGCGAAGACGACGAGGGAGTCTCGCGGATTTCGGCAAAATCGTGATCAACCGCGGTCGGCTGGGGGCGGGGCATGATGGGGATGGTAACGCACTTCCGCCATCACGTCACGCGGGGCTGAACGCGGGCTGGAATCGGAACAAAGCGGCTTATTCTGCCTCGGCTGGCATGAGTTTTCTGGTGGCATCCATTGGCAGCACCAGCAGTCCGGCGACCACAAAGCATCCGGCGAGCGTCAGAAAAACGAACATTTTGCCATCGCCGCGTCCAATCCGCATCAACCACGGGATGAGCAAAGCTCCAGCACTTGCGCCGAAATTACCCCACATGTTTCCCCAACCACCTGCGACAGCAGTGGCGCGTCCGCCCACATCGCCCATGAATGCCCAAAGGGCGGGGTTGGCAAGATCGGTGCATAGCGAAACGAGCGCACAGCAACTCACCAGAATCCAGGTGGATTCCGTAAGGGCGCAGCATATGTATGCGCCTGCGCAGACCGACATGGCACTTGCGATCGGCAAAAGCCTGCCCCAACGCAGTCCAAAACGGCGCGTGGACCAGTCGCAGTAAAACCCGCCCAGAATCTGGCCGAGCATCCCGAACCCCAAAATACAGGTGAGCATCCGCCCGCCTTCGATCTCACCGACGCCGCGCTCCTTCACCAGATAAGTCGGCAGCCATGTCACGAGGAATCCCCAGCCGATATTCTGAAGGACTTGAGCCGCTGAGTTGCACCACAGACTCCGACTTTTGAGCAAGCTACCCAAGGCGCGTTTAAACTCCCGGGCATTCAGCGGAGCTTCAACATTGGATTGGCCGATCAACTCGATTTCCGCTGCATTCACCTGCGGATGCTCGTGAGGGCTGGAACGTACGACTCTCCAGAACACCAGCGCAACGAGGAGCCCGATTGCGCCATCAATCCAAAGCGAGGTTCGCCAGTTTCCAAGGGTTACAATCAGCCAGATGGTGAGGAAAGGCGCGAGCGTGCCACCAATGCGTCCGCCCAAAGCCACCATGCCACTCGCGGTGGCGCGGTCAGCGACGGGAATCCATTTGCGAACCATCGCCATCGAGGTTGGATAGGCCCCTGCCTCCGCAATTCCGCATAGCAACCGTGCCGCGAGCAGCCCTAAAAAGCTGGTGACAAAACCCGTCATCGCCGTAAACACCGACCAAAGTACGATGTAGATTGTCAGCATCGGCCGCGCACCGAACCGGTCGCTCGCCCACCCCGCCGGGACCTGCATGAGGGCGTAGGTGAAAAAAAACGCGCCAAGAACGCGCCCGATTTGTTCGCTTGTAAGTCCTAACTCGTTGTTAAACGAGGCGGACTTCACAATCTCGCCCATGCAAATCCGGTCGAGATAGAGGATGAAAGCCATCAACATCGTCACCCCGATGATGCGGTGGCGGATCTTTGTGGGATGGGGGTTCATGGGGGGCTTCGGGGCAGACGATCCGGCGGGCGAACTTGGCGGCCGCATGGAAGTGCTATCTTAATGCGTGAGCCGTTGCCAGTCCTCTACTTCGGCAAGAGGCGACTTTGTCAGCGGATCCACCGGTAACCCGTGGAGCGTGGATCTCGGAAAGGCATCGCCGCACGTTGCGCCAAAAGCGAAACCCAAAAATGGCGTGCTTGCGCCCGCGGCAGAGGTAGAGAGGCAGACGACTCGAATTTCTGAGCGGAATGGCTTCAGGACGCGAGGACACGCCAGCTTTCGAAAAGCGTGCTGGGGTTGCGATGTCCCGGAGCATCCCTTGTTTCTTTTCCTGCTCGCCTCGGGATTGCGCTGCGGCGCTCCGGATATGTACGATTGCCGGAACACCTCCCCAATCATGCGATTCTTTACATCCAGCCTGCTTGCAATCAGCGCCTTCGCGTCCCCGCTCATCGCTCAGGTCGCCCCCTACGACATCTTTCCACCAGCAGAGCCCCCGTACTACCGGGTCCGATACGAGGCCTCGACCAAACCGGGTGAACTCATTTTTCCGGTTAACTACACGATATGGATTCCGCCAGGAACGCAGCCCGTGCGCGGCGTGATCGTCCACCAACACGGCTGCGGAGAGGGTTCCTGCAAGTCGGGATTGACAGGCGCGTTCGATCTGCATTGGCAGGCGCTCGCCGCTAAACATCAATGCGCGCTGCTTGCCCCCGCTTATGAACAGCCCGAGAAG
Source organism: Chthoniobacteraceae bacterium (assembly GCA_044376275.1). GTDB lineage: Bacteria > Verrucomicrobiota > Verrucomicrobiia > Chthoniobacterales > Chthoniobacteraceae > Chth-196. The sequence continues at coordinate 11,805 of JBILLC010000001.1, forward strand.
GCGGATTGTCAGATGTGGTGTGATCCGCGCAATGGATCGAGCGCGGCCTTTCAAAAGGGGCTGGCTGATCTGGGCGCGCTTTCGGGTCATCCGGAACTCGCGAAAGTGCCTTGGGCGCTTTGGGGCCACAGCGGCGGAGGGCATTGGGCGGGCGGAATGACATTGTTGCATCCCGAACGGGTCGCAGCGGCCTGGCTGCGCTCGGGCGTGCCATTGCTCACCGTGAACCCGAGCAGGGCCACCATCAAACCACACACGCTACCCGACGCCGCGCTGAAGGTTCCAATCATGTGCAATCCGGGCACCAAGGAAGGTGTCACCGTCAAGGATGGACGCTTTGCCGGCGTGTGGCCCGCTAACGAGGAGTTTTTCACCCAGGTTCGCGCCAAAGGCGGGCTGATTGGCGTAGCCGTCGATCCTCTCACGGCACACGAATGCGGCAATCAACGTTACATGGCGATCGCCTGGCTGGACGCTTGCTTAAACCAGCGGCTGCCGAAACAAAACGGCGCGCCGCTCAACCCGATGGGGGACGAAGGCTGGCTGGCGCCGCTACTGGGCACTGAAGCCATCGCAGCCGCGAAGTTTGCTGGCGACGCAAGCAAAGCGGTATGGCTTCCCAACGCCCGCGTCGCGGATCTATGGGCGCATTACGTGAAGGACACGGCCATCGGAGATAGTACTCCACCGCCGGCCCCGACCAATGTCCGCCTCAACGGCCGCGAACTCACCTGGCAGGCTGTTGCGGACCTTGAAAGCGGAATTTCGCATTTCAACATCGAGCGCGACGGGGAAGTGATTGGCAAAGTTCCAGAGGATTTAAAAAACTCCTTTGGCCGGCCGATTTTTCAGGGATTGCAGTACAGCGACACCCCTACTCAGCCTCTGGTAAAAATGGCTTTCACCGACACCAAAGCCACGCCCGATCGCAAGCACACGTACCGGGTTATCGCCGTCAACACCGTGGGAATGGAATCGACCAAAACCGCCGCGCAGGAGTAGAGGGGGAGCGTCTTTGTTCGCTTGATCGACCCGCCATCTGCCCACTCGGGCGTCTGAGCCCTTCGGTCTCACGCAAATATTCGTAACTTCGAATCAACCTAGCAATCCGGATCATGCACGGTCAGTGTCCCATTTGCAGGCGGTTCGAGGCGCTCACGCGCCACCACCTCATCCCCCGCACCAGGCATCACAATCGCAAAAACAAACGCGACTTTGCCCGGGACACAGTCCAGCAGACCCTCGGGATTTGCCGCCCCTGCCATTCGCAGATTCACGCTGTGCTGACCGAAAAAGAGCTGGAACGGGAATGGAACACACTTGAACGGCTGCAATCGCACCCCGAGATCCAGCGTTTCGGCGAATGGATGTCCAAAAAACCGCGCGGGTTTAAATGCGTGACCCGGGCGAGCGCTCAGAAGGGACTACTCCGGCGCTCGTAAATAATGGCTTGCAACCCCGGGCCGGCGGCAGCGGGCGGGGGTAGGCGGAGAGGTTTCGCTGATTTTTTTGAACATAACCACCCTCTGGGCTGTCTTTTTGAAGGTCAACCTGTCTTTCTGACACCCCTTTTCCCCTACCCTCATGATCCAAGTCCGAAATCTAAAGAAAACGTTTGGCCCGAAAGTTGCCGTGAGCGGCATCAGTTTCGAGGTCAAGAAAGGCGAAGTGCTTGGCTTCCTCGGGCCCAACGGCGCGGGCAAGAGCACCACGATGCGAATGGTCACCGGGTTCATCCCTCCCACCGACGGGGAGGCGATCATCGGCGGCTTCAACATCGTTGAAAACCCCATCGAAGCGAAACGCCTCATGGGATACCTGCCCGAAAACGCGCCGTCTTACGCGGACATGACGGTGCTGGGTTTCCTGAACTTCGCCGCCGAAATGCGCGGACTCAGCGGATCGGCGCAGAGAACCGCGGTGCGCAGCGCGGTCGAGATGTGTTTTCTGGACAATGTGCTCCACCAAAGCGTCGAGACGCTTTCGAAAGGCTACCGCCACCGGACCTGTTTCGCGCAATCCATCATTCACGACCCCGAGGTGCTCATTCTCGACGAGCCCACCGATGGATTGGATCCGAACCAGAAGCACGAGGTTCGGACGCTGATCCGCAAGATGGGGGAAACCAAGGCCATCATTTTTTCGACCCACATTCTCGAGGAGGTCGAGGCGGTTTGCTCGAGGGCGATCATCATCGACCGCGGAACCATCGTTGCGAATGGCACGCCAGCAGAACTCAAGCGCCGCTCGGTTTCAGCGGGCGCCATCAGCATTCGGATTGCCTCCGGCAACGCACGGGACATCGCCTCGAAAATTGAAGGCATCAGCCCGGTGGAACGCACCACGATTGTCAGCGAGTCGCCCGTTGCGATCCGCGTGTTTCCGCGTAAAAACATTTCGAACAGCGATTTTGCCCGCGCCCTTGCCGAGGCCGCTTTCAAAGAGCAATGGCCGCTGCTTGAACTTCACACCGAGGAGGGGCGCCTCGACGAGGTTTTCCGCAACATCACTCTTCCCGACACCAAGGCTTCCAACAAGTAGACCTCATGAAATCCATCATCACGATCGCAAAGCGTGAACTCACCGGCTATTTCGCGTCGCCGGTGGCATTCGTGTTCATCGTCATATTTCTCATCCTGTCGGGTTTTTTCAGCTTCATGGTGGGAGGCTTCTTCGAACGCGGCCAGGCGAGCTTGGAATCGTTCTTTGCATGGCACCCTTGGCTGTACCTTTTCTTAGTCCCGGCCGTCGGCATGCGGATGTGGAGTGAGGAACGCCGGCTGGGAACAATCGAGCTACTGCTCACCATGCCAGTGACCCCCTGGCAGGCCATTGTCGGAAAATTCGTCGCCTCATGGGCCGTTGTCGCGCTCGCCCTGGTGCTGACTTTTCCGATGTGGATCACCGTTAATTATCTGGGCAACCCCGATAACGGCGTGATCCTTGCGGGTTACGTTGGAAGTTTCCTGATGGGTGGCGCCTACCTCTCCATCACCGCGATGACATCGGCAATGACACGCAACCAGGTGGTCGCGTTCATCGTCTCGGTGGTCCTGTCGCTCTTCCTCATCCTCGCGGGGTATCCGCCGGTCACTAACATGTTGGTGAGCTGGGCCAAACCATGGATCGTCGAGGCGATCGCCTCTTTCAGCGTGATGACTCATTTCGAGGGCCTGCAGAAGGGCGTGCTCGATTCACGCGACATCCTCTACTTCCTTTCGGTGATCGGCTTTTCGTTATTCTCAACCAGCGTCATCGTTCGCACACACCGCGCCGGCTAAACTTTTCACCCCTCCAAAAACATGAAGAACAAAGGTCTTTCCACATGGCTTTACTCGTCACTCGGAGTGGTGGCGATGTTTCTAATCATCGTGATCGTCAACGCACTCGCTTCCACTTTGAGAACGCGCATGGATTTGACGGCTGAGCATGCCTACACGCTTTCCAACGGAACACGCTCGATTTTAGCGAAGCTCGATACCCCGATTCAAATCCGCTTTTACTGCACGCGCGGCGACAACCGCATGCCGGTCTTCTTAAAGACTTACGCGCAGCGTGTGGAGGATCTGCTCGGCGAATTCCGCCAGGCGTCTAAAGGGCAAATCGAAATTCAAAAGCTGGATCCCGTGCCGGATTCAGATGCCGAGGATTCCGCGAAACTCGATGGCATCGAGGGACAGGCACGCATGGATGGAGAGCCGATTTACCTTGGCTTGAGCGTCAGCATGCTCGACCAGAAGCAGGCGCTTCCCTTCCTCGCACCGGATCGCGAACGTCTACTCGAATACGATCTTGCGCGTGCGATCTCCCGCGTGATCAGCAATGAACGTCCGGTGGTGGGCGTGATGAGTTCACTCCCTTACGGAGGAACTCCCAGCAATCCGATGATGGCGCGCATGGGACAGCAGGGACAACAGCCCTGGGCCATTATCAGCGAACTCAAGCGTGACTTCACCATTAAGGACGTTCCGCCTACCTCCGAGGAGATCCCATCGGATGTGAAGGTGCTGCTTTTAATTCATCCAAAGGGAGTCACTGACGCTGTCCAGTACGGGATCGATCAGTTTGTGTTGCGAGGCGGAAAACTGATTGCCTTCCTCGATCCCCAGAGCGTGCTCGACCGGAGCGGCGCTGGAAACCCGATGGGCATGAGCATGGGGAGCAAATCCTCCATTGACAAACTCATGAGCGCGTGGGGCATCTCCTTCGACTCTAGCAAGGTCGTGGCGGACTTGGATTTCGTGGGACGCACCAGGGAGGGGCGCCAGCCAGCCGTGCTTGCGTTGAATGAGAAAGCCACCAACCGCGACGACATCGTTAGCTCGGACGCCAACAACTTGTTCTTCGTCTTCGCCGGCGCATTTTCGGGTACGCCGGTTGAAGGATTGAAACAGACCATTCTTCTGCACAGCTCCAAAAACTCGCAGCTGGTGGATCCGATGAGTGCGCAGTTTGGCGGCGAGCGAATCATCAAGGACTTTACTTCCTCCAATACAGAGCACCCGCTCGCGCTGCGTTTAACGGGCAAGTTCAAAACGGCTTTCCCAGGCGGCAAACCCGGCGCAGCCCCTGCGGGCGAAGGCAAGGATGCCAAACCAGCAGCAGCCGGGCTTCAGGAATCCTCGCAGGAAAGCGCGGTTTTGTTGATCGGTGATGTGGACTTCATCCAGGACCAGATCGCGGTGCAAGAGGTGATGAATCCATTTGGTGGCCAGCGCATGGTCATGCCGGCGAACGCCAACCTGGCCTTCGCACAGGGCGCGATCGAACAAATGGCGGGCGACAGTAATCTGGTTTCCGTGCGCAGCCGTGCTTCGCGGGAACGCCAGTTTACGGTCGTGAAAGAAATGCAGGCCAAAGCCGAGTCGGCGTTCCAAACGAAGATCAAGAGCCTTGAGACGAGCCTCGCCGAGGCACAACAAAAACTCAATGAACTGCAGCGTAACAAAGCGGATAAAGGAGGCGGCCAGCGCTTCATTCTTTCACCGGAGCAACAGCGCGAGATCGCAAACTTCCGGAATAAGGAGCGCGAGGTGAAGGTGCAGCTCAAGGAAGAGCGCAAGAAGCTCCGAGTCGGAATCGACTCCCTCGAAAACACCATCAAATGGATCAACATCGCCCTGATGCCCGCGCTCGTTGCGGGGGCCGGGGTCGGCCTCGCGATCCTCCGTCACAAACGCCGTGCAGCCCGTTAATCAAAACCGCATATCATGAAAGGAAAACAACTCGCTCTACTTCTTGCCGCCTGCCTCGTGCTCGGGGCCGTGTGGTTGAATTCTTCGAAGACTAGGCAGGCGTCCTGGGCTGAAACACCCAAGGGCGGCGGCAAGGTCATGGAATTCGCGCTAAACGACGTCTCTAAAATCCTCATCAAAAGCCCGTCCGGTGAACTCAATCTCGTCAGAAAAGACGAAGTCTGGTCCGTTCAAGAGCGGGATTACGCCGCCAACTTTGAACAGGTCAGGGGACTGTTGCGCAAACTTTGGGACCTGAAGACGGTTCAGGAAGTCAAGGTTGGCGCCTCTCAGTTCGCGCGGCTGGACCTGCAGGAGCCGGGCAGCGCAGAGAACGCCGGTACTCTCATCCAGTTCTACGCTGCCGACGGAAAGGATTTGGGCTCGCTGCTTCTGGGCAAAAAGCACATGCGCAAAGCCGAAGGCGGAATGGACCTTGGTTTTGGCGCAGAAGGCTTCCCCTCGGGCCGCTACGTGAAACCTTCGAGCTCCAGTAAGGTTTCACTCATTTCCGAGACTTTGGATGAAGTGGATGCCACTGCCACGCGCTGGCTCTCGACGGATTTCGTCCATGTGAGCGGACCAAAATCCGTCACCGTGAAGGGCGAGAACAGCTGGTCGCTATCCAGAGGTGCAGCCACAGAAGACTGGAAGCTAGCCGACGCGAAAGAGGATGAGAAAGTCGACTCAGCAAAAGTCTCTTCGCTTGGAAATCTTCTCTCGACGGCATCTATCGCAGACGTGCTTGGAGCGGACGCGAAGCTCGAGCCAGTTGTCACAGCGAACATCGATACCTTTGATGGATTTCATTACGAAGTACAGATTGGCAAGGAGGACTCGTCCAATCGTCCTGTGACGGTCAAGGTCACCGCTGATATTCCCAAGGAGCGCACTGCTGCAGCGGATGAGAAGCCGGAGGACAAAGCGCGCTTGGATTCCGAGTTCACGACTAAACAAACGCAGCTCAACGAGCAATTGACAAAGGAAAAGGCTTTCGAGGGACGCGTGTATTTGGTTTCGCAGTTCCAAGTGGACGCGCTTCTGAAGGACCGCAAGAGCTTGCTGGCGGAGCCACCTGCTCCACCTGCGCCTCCACAATCTCCGGCAGAACCGGCCCCGGCTCCAGCTCCGGCCCCTGCCCCAGCTCCGGCTCCGGCTCCAGAGCAGTCAAAGAAGTAACGAGCCTTCATGACAACGGTCCACGGAGTGCAAGTTGCTGTTCTTGACGCACAACAATCTTCGGACACAAAGCTGTGCATCCCTCCGAGAGCCGGCTAAGGTCACCGAGTGAAGGTTGAGCGTGTTAAATACATCATCTGGGCCAAGGACATTGACCGCGCCGTCAGATTCTATGCATCCGCGTTTGATGGCGAAGTAGTCCGTCAAAACGACGTCATCAGCGAGGTCCGTATCGCGGATGCGCTGATTGGCATTCATAGCGGCGGCGAATCGGAGCGCACATGGACCGGCATGGCTTTCCAAGTTGGCGATCTTTTTGAAGGCTGCCGCTTGGTCAAAGCGCATGGTGGCCAGGTTTTGCGCGAGCCTGAAGATACGCCCGAGGAACCCGCCCACCTCGCGATGTGTGCAGACTCCGAGGGGAATGAGATCATGCTCACCAAAGTGCGGCATCGCTCCACCTAAACACTGCGCACCTTTGTACCCTTCCTCTCCTATGAAAAAGGGCGCATTGTGCTTCCTCCTCGCGTTCTTTTTCCAAGTGCCGTGCCTCGTTTTCGCGGCGCGGTCCGCGGCGGATCGACCGAACATCGTTTTCATCCTCGCAGATGATCTCGGACACGGCGACGTTGGCTGTTATGGAGCCAAGCATATTCGGACGCCCAACATCGACCGGATCGCCTCTGAGGGGATGCGGCTTACAAGCTTCTACGTTGCACAACCGGTGTGCACCGCCTCGCGTGCAGCGTTATTGAGCGGTTGTTATTCAAACCGCGTAGGCATGGGTGGAGCGCTCAATCACACGAGCTTCACCGGCATTCATCCGCGCGAAAAGCTGATCAGTTCGCTCTTAAAAGAGCAGGGCTACGCCGCCGCCGCTTACGGGAAATGGCATCTCGGGCATCATCCGATCTTCTGGCCGACGCATCGCGGGTTTGATGAATTCTTCGGGCTGCCATATTCCAACGACAACGGACCACTTCATCCCGTGACGCCGGACATTCCAGCACTGCCACTTTACGAGGGGGACAACGTGATCGAGCTTGATCCTGATCAAAGTTTGTTTACGCGGCGCATTACCGACCGCGCCGTGCAGTTCATCCAGAAAAATGCCGACAATCCATTTTTCCTTTATGTGCCGCACATCATGCCGCATGTGCCGATTTTTGCCTCCAAAGCGTGGAAGGGCAGAAGTAACGCCGGCGTGTACGGAGACGTGGTCGAGGAACTCGATGCTGCGGTGGGCGAAATCCTCGACGCTTTAAAGCAAACGGGCATTGAGCAGAACACCATTGTGGTGTTCACCTCGGATAACGGTCCCTTCCTTTCCTACGGTGAACACGCCGGATCAGCGGCGCCGTTTCGCGAAGGCAAACTTACTACTTTTGAAGGAGGCGTGAGGATGCCGTGCCTGATCCGCTGGCCCGGCCGAGTGCCGGCTGGCACCGTTTCGGATGCGTTGTTTGCGGCGATGGATTTTTATCCCACGTTCGCCAAGCTTTGCGGGGCGCCTCTGCCGGACGCAAAACTGGATGGAATAGACCTGTCCCCGGTCCTCTTGGGGAAGCCGGATGCATCGGGCCGGGAGACGCTTTGGTACTATTCGGGCGATGAACTGCAAGCGGTTCGCAAGGGCCCTTGGAAGCTGCATATCCCTCACGAGTATCTCACCGTTGCCGCTGCACCGGGCCGCGGAGGCAAGCCTTCAAATTGGGGCAAGCTTAAGCCTCAATCAATTCAGGAAAGCGGCATTCGCGGCATCGCAAGCCGTCACGGTTACCGGGTCGAATCGTTGCCATTATCGCTTTTTAACCTGCAAACCGACCCGGGTGAGAAGCGCAACTGTGCGGCAGAGTTTCCAGAAATCGTCAGCGAGCTCCAAACGATTGTTGCTGCTGCGCGCGCCGAACTCGGAGACGGGCCATCTGCGGTGTCCGCACCAGGTGTGCGGCCCGCCGGCGACGCGCGATCGGGGGCTTCAGTGCCGCGGTAGTGCAAAGGCAGGGACCCTGATTTTCGAAGTCTGGACGTTTTGTACACTTCGCGCTTTGCCCTGAGTGCGGATCTTGTCTTTCATGCTCTATGATCCACCTCACTCGATCCGTGCACCGCGTTTTGACATCTTGCCGTTTTGCTTCGCAGGGTCTGCTAGTTTTGTTGCTCGCGTTGTGCTGCTCATGTGCGCATCGGCCGCGCACGGTTCGAATGGCGACAGATCACCGATTGCGGCTCGCCTCCGGCGAGGCTTGTTTCATTTCAACCGCATTCACGAAGCCTGAAGGCGATGCATGCGGACCGCAGGTGCTGAGACGCATGCTTCAAGCGGAGCTTAGCGCCTTGGGCATGCCGATCGGTCCGGCTTCAGATGCTGCATTTGAGCTGGTGATGGAGTGTCGCAATCTTCCAGAGGCGCCGCGAAACCAGCCGCCTTTGGCGCCCGGCTCGCGACTTTGGTATCAGCGCCGTTTTTATGCGCCCACTTTTGCGAGGACAAATCCGGATTTGTCTAAGAGCGGTAAGCGCCAACTCAGCCTTCGAGTTTACACAAATAAATCCGCGCCTGCATCGGAGCGGCTGCCTTTGTGGGAGGCGAAAGTCCATTGCCAGGGGGCATCCGACGAAGAGATGAGGGCGGCGGTCCGATCGCTCGCGGTAGCGTTGAATGGGCAGAGGATGCAGTAAAGCCTGCAGCCCGAGGATCTCAGCCGAACATGGGTGTTCTGGCGCTACACGATTCGCGACACACGGTTCACACCTGCGGGCGAGTTGCAAAGAAATCTTTAGCCCAGCGTCTTGTTCCGGTAGTGAAGGGAACGCTTAATCTCAACTTTATGATTATTCACAACGTCTATTTCTGGCTTAAGAAAGATCTCACCTCCGAGCAGCGCGCGACGTTCGAGGAGGAGCTTAGGAAACTTGCTCAGATTCCGTATCTAGCTGCGTCTTTCATTGGCAAACCGGCGCCTACTGAGGAGCGGCCCGTGACAGATCACTCTTTTGATTACTCAAGCGCCCTGCATTTCAAAACAATGGCAGACCACGAACACTATCAGGCGGGCTGCGAGCATCACAGCCGGTTTGTGCAGATCTGCAGACCGATGTTTGAGCGGGTGGTTGTGTACGATTATTCGCCGATGTAAGCCGCAAGGAGAGCGGCAGCAAACGCTTCAGCGCTCTTCAGCAGACAGCCGCTAATTTTTCCGATTTGCTTTTCGAGGCTTCTCGGATTCGACCTTCGCGTTTGGCTTGGGCATCGGTGCGCTGATCTCATCGCGCCATGCCACAAGTTTTGAGTGAAGTTCAGCGGTCTTTTCAGGCATCAACGCGGCGAGGTTCTTGGTTTCGCCGATGTCGTCCTTGAGATTGTATAATTCAAGCACTTGACCCTCGAGGAACTCCATGAGTTTCCAGTCGCCCACTTCAATGAGACTGACGGGAGTTGTGCGCCATTTTCCGGGGCCCATACCGAGGTAACCCGGGAAGTGCTGAAAAATGGCCTCGCGCACCAGCGATCCAGACGGACCCCGCAGAATCGGCAGCAGGCTTGCGCCGTCCAATGGCTGGTTTTTTGGGGCTTCCGCTGAGGCAATTTCGAGAAGCGTCGGATACACATCCACGTGGATGGCGGGAACATCGCTGGTGGAGCCTGGCTGGATCACACCAGGCCACCGCATGATGAACGGCACCCGTGTACCGCCCTCGTACAGGCTCCCCTTGCCGCTGCGCAAAGGTGCGTTATCGGTGATGGATCCGTCTCCGCCTTTGGCGAGGCCCTCGCGTTGGTAACCTCCGACGCCGCCGTTGTCGCTGCTGAAAACAAACACCGTGTTCTTGGATAGTTGAAGTTCATCGAGCAGCCCCATCAAACGACCCACGCTCTCATCCACGCTCGCAATCATCGCAGCGTAAACCGGATTTTTGTGACCGCCTTCTCCCTGTTTTGTTTTGAAATGTTCGACCCAATTCGGCTTCGCTTCGTGAGGGGCGTGCACGCCAAAATGGGGAAGGTAGAGAAAAAACGGCTCGTCTTTGTGCGCCCGAATGAAGTGCTCAGCTTTTTCGGTTAGAAAATCCGCGAGATACTGTCCTTTTGGATAATCTGTCCTCGGGTTTGTTTGAAAATCGAAGTGCACTCCCATCGATACGATCGCCTCGTCGAATCCACGCCTTTTCGGGTGGTAATCCGCGTCCTCGCCAAGGTGCCATTTTCCAAACATTCCCGTGGCATAGCCGGCTGTTTTCAGGGCCTGCGCGATGGTGGTTTTGTCGAGAGGCAGCTTGGTGGTGTTTTGAACGGGCACAAGCGGACGAGATTTCCAGTCGAACCGGTCGATTCCGCCGACGGTGTACACGCCGGTCCGGGCACCGTACTGTCCGGTCATCAGCGCCGCGCGAGTGGGCTGGCAATTCTGACAGTTGTGGTAACGCGTCAACCGCGCACCCTCGGAGGCAAGCTTGTCGATATTGGGGGTTTCGTAATACCGAGAGCCCTGCACGCCGAGGTCGGTCCATCCCAGGTCGTCGGCGAGGACATAAATAATGTTGGGTTTGCGGGCGGCGGCGCCTTCGGCGAGAAAGCTCGTGGGCAACAGAAGGCAGGTGACGAGGGGCAGAAGTTTCACGTTTGCAGTTGGACAGACGGTTGAGGGCGCAATGTTGCGCGATGGCACCATTGAAACCCCCTCTCTAGGGATTTGTTGCGGTGCCCCGGGTCTGGAGCCCTCTGAAAGGCTAGCGCCACTGAAACGAACGGGTGCGGCTCCAAGTGCTGAAAAAAACGCTTGGCACCCTTTGCGATGACTTCTAGGGTGTGGGCCATTAGAAGATGCGGGTGTAGCTCAGTTGGTAGAGCACTTCCTTGCCAAGGAAGATGTCGCGCGTTCGAATCGCGTCACCCGCTCCAATCTTCTCTCCGAAACTCTGCTAAAGCTCCTCTTCTACCGGTTAGCTCCAACCTGGTAGCCATTCCACAACCACTCAAGAGCGTGTGGAAGCAGCTGCGGCCTCACGTTCCCGATCCCGTGTCCGGCGTTCAAACAGTACACGTACTGGTAGTGATAGCCTTTGGCTTTGAGCACCCCGGCCATCCGGTTGTTTGCCTCCACCCAGTCGTGCATGTCATCCCGCATGACATTTGGGTTGAGCAAATCCCGGTCACCCACCGCCATGAAAATGCGAAGCGGTTTGGGAGCGCTCTCCGGAATAAGCTTTTGATGAAAACCCCATGCTCCATCGGGAGTCTCCGGATTGAACGGCCACTGCTGGTTCACAAAAGTGCCGGAGAACGTCAGCACCCGGTGGTAAAGCTCAGGATGATACCACGCCATGATCAACGCCGCGGAACCGCCCGAACTGTTGCCCATCGTCGCGCGCCCCTCAGGATCTTTCGTCAGTTTCAGCCCGTAATTTTTCTCCACCAACGGCAGCACCTCCTCCTCGATAAACTCCGCGTACAATCCCGACATCGTGTCGTACTCGCGCCCGCGCTCGTGCCCCTGCGCGTCACCACCCCCGCTTGAGATCATGATCGCGACCATCGCAGGCACCCGGCGCTGCGCGATCAGATTGTCGAGCAAGTGCGCAAAATTCATATCCGGGCGACCCATCGGCGGCCCGTCATGTCCGACCAGAAACGGCGCAAAAGTTCCCTGCTGATACTGCGCTGGGATGTACACCGTGACGGTGCGCATGTAATCAATCGGGTGCGTTTCCACAATCAACGTCTTCGGGTTGTTCGGGTCCACCGTGCCAAACACATCCCGAGCAATCCCAGGGTTGAAACGTTTACAGTCCTTCGAGTTGATCACAAACTGCTCGACTCTTCCCTGAGGCACGCCCTCTGCCACCTTCAACTCCGGCGCTGCCACGTACTCGGGGCCAATCACAAAGTCACCATCTACATCGATGGGAGGATTGCGTCCCGGCATTCCATCAAGGCGCGCGAACTTGGGCGCCCCGGGCGCATCGAAAGGGCGAGTGGGTGGTTGCGGCCGCTCGGGCTTTTTCTGCGAAGCAGCCTGGGCCGGCTGCGTGGCCTGCGTGGATTGGACGGGCTTTGCAGCCTGATTGATTTGGGACACTCGGTTGTCAGCACTAAAGCCGCAAATCGAAATCGAAAAGCTGAACCCAAGAAAACCGAGTGTTCGGACAAGTGAGAGCGTCATGAGGTGGTGATGGATTTTTGAAAATAACTCGCTTATCGCTCTGGATTTTTCGACGGCAATTTCGTCGGCCCCTTTTTCCAGTTCAACCCGCGCGCGATCCATTCGTAGGATTCCATCCGCTCGTTGTCTGGAAAGTCGTGCTCACAGTCTGGGTGACGGATCAGCAAGTTTTCGGGCACCCCGTGTAACGCGAACACCGGACGCGCTGCGTTGGCAACGCGATCAACACTATCCCAGCGAAAGTTCGCATCCCGAATCGGTGCGTTCACATAAACCAAGCGTGGTGCAAGGCATGCAATCAACTCGTAGTAGTCCCAGGGAACAGCGGCGGCGTTATGCATGAATTCACCCATTGCGAGCATGTACCGATCCTGCACGAAGCCCTTGAGATTTCCCCCGTAGTAGTCGAGTAGCGAATCAAACCCGCAACTGCTGACTACCACCTGGATCCGCGCATCGAATAGCGACGTAAAAATTGCATTGTGTCCGCCCAGCGAATGACCGATCGCAGCGAACCCGTGTTGGGAGTCAACGAACGGGAGCGATTGAAGGTAGTCGAGGCCGCGGATGTTGTCCCAAATCGCCTTCATCGTGCCGCTCGGCATTTGAAGCGCTTTGAGGTCGGGCTGGTAATCTGCCAGCAATGGATAAGAGGGGGACAGCGTCACGAACCCGCGCTCAGCAAGCTCCGTCGCATATTGCCGGTGCGGCTTGCCGCCCAAACCCACGACAACTTTGAATCCGATCTTATTTTCCGTTGGATGCAGGCACAAAACAGCGGGTGCTTTTTCTCCATGCAACGCGGCTTTCGGTATGCACAAGTACGCGGGCACACGCCCCCCCGGTTGCGATTGGTACGAAATCAAGCGCCGCACATAAGCGCCGCAATCCTCCTCTTCCACGACGGCTGGTTCGAGGGCGCATGCGTCCTCTTTCGACGGCAGCTTGCCCGCTACCTTTTGGAAACCCTCGAGCGCTTCCGCCCGGCGCGCTTGCCACTGGCTGGCATCCGCCGCCTTCACGGTTCCCCCACCCGAGCCGGCCCGGATCTCGAGTAGATTGGCCCGGCTCAATCCCCGCAGCGGTTCGATTGCACCCTGCCCTCCATTTGCAACATTTGGAGCACTGGTCGGACCTTGGGAATTCGCCGCGTTCAACAGACAAGGCGCGGACACAAGGCGGATCGCGATGCAGAATACGCCAAACGACAGAAAAATCTGGCTGGAGGGGTGCATGCCAGACCTTTGAACGAGCGAGACCCGCGTGCAAGTCGATTTCCCGTGTGGCTTTTGCGTGGCACGGAATCGGGTCATGCCCAGCCGGCCCTCTGATGTGGAAGTGATTCGATGAAACGCTCATCCCCCAGCCGCATGCAGGCGGTCTCGGCCGATTCAGTGGTGTTGGAAATTGAACCGGAGGGATGGCGTTTTATGGGAGCAAAGCAGGTCTTGTTTCGGGAGGAGGCGCGCGGGAGAATTTTGAAAGGCGTGATAGCTTTGGGTGACGCGGTGAAGGTTACATTGGGTCCCAAATCCAAATGCGTGCTCATCGCGCGAAAATGGGGCAAGCCGCTCGTTTGTAATGACGGCGTGACCATCGCCAAGGAGTTTGAATTGGCGGACCAAGTCCAGAATCTCGGGGCGCAAATGATCCGGCAGGCGGCGGAGCAGACCAGCGAAAATGTCGGGGACGGCACCAGCACGGCTACCCTTCTTGCGTGCACAATTTTTTCGGAAGGACTCCGCAACGTGACCGCAGGTGCGGGAGCCGTGGGAATCCGGCGCGGATTGGAGCGTGGTCTGTCCGTCGTGATTGCCTCGCTCCGCACCACCTCCCGTAAACTTGAAAATCGGCGGGAGAAGGCGCAGGTCGCAGCCATTTCAGCCCACAACGACGCCATCATGGGCGAGCTGGTTGCAGATGCTTTGGAAAAAGTTGGGGCAGAAGGCGCGATCACTGTTGAGGAATCAAGAACCACCGAGACTCTGCTTGAGATCGCTGAAGGGATGAAATTCGAGCACGGCTACATCTCTCCGTACTTCGTGACCGATTCGCAAAAAATGCAAGCTGTGCTCGAAAACCCTCTTGTGTTGCTGGTAGAGAAAAAAATCAGCCGCCTGTCAGACTTGCTGCCGCTGCTTGAGCAGATCGCCAAAGCAGGACGCCCGCTGCTGGTAGTGGCCGAGGATGTAGAGGCTGAGGCGCTGGCAACTTTGGTTGTCAACAAACTGCGCGGAGTCCTAACCGCGGTTGCAGTGAAAGCACCCGGCTTCGGGGATCGGCGCAAGGCGATCCTTCAAGACATAGCCGTGTTAACCGGTGCGAAAGTGGTCGCCGATGAGTTGGGAATTTCGCTCGAAAAAATTCAGCTCGAGGATTTGGGGAATGTGCGGCGGGTTGTTGTGGAACACGACTCGACGACCCTCGTCGGTGGCGCAGGCACAGCCAATGCGGTGAGCGCGCGCTGTTCGGAAATCCGGCGGCAGATTATCGAAACGACTTCTACGTACGATCGGGAAAAACTCGAGGAGCGGCTTGCCAAGCTTGCG
>JBILLC010000056.1:0-8338 GCA_044376275.1 Chthoniobacteraceae bacterium
TAACTCCCGGCCGACTCGAAAACTGACGTTTTTTTTGTTGCGCGCAACCTCCAGCAAGCGGGTTGTGACAGAAGAGGAAGTGGCGCGCTTGGCGATTCACTGTAGGAATTCACAAAAGGATGCAAGTTCGGGGCAACGCGGAAGAAACGGGTGCCGGTAGTCGGGTTGAGTCAATTGGTGGGCGTCTGCGTTGGTGGGCGTCTGCTGGCACCCGTGAGACTCTCGGAATTTCCCCAAGACGCTCACCCGTCTGAGGCATGGGCATCTAAACCCGGTGCGACACGCTGCTTCAAGGCCCGCGCTTCGGATCAGGCGGAGTCCGAAGTTGTCGTAAGCTACGGGAATGCAGATTTATCCGAAGCACACTCGCGAAAATTGCTTTTTGCAACGTGTCCGTGATTTTGGCGCGGGGCAAAGTCGCGGGGCGCGCTAAACACCTTCAAAGAAAACCGGGCTCTCTGGGTATCACAACATAGCACGCATTTCCTGTTGGAATCCTGCCGTTTTTTTTGATGCGAGCCCACCCAATCAGTTTTCGATGAATCATCCCCATGACCTGACGCGGCGTAGCTTATTTGGCCACATGGCAGCTGGCCTCACGGGGGTGGCTCTTTCGCGATTGCTCTTGCCGGAATCGTTGGCCGCGGGTTCAGGCGGCCCGCATTTCGCACCCAAAGCGAAGCAAGTGCTACAGATCTTCTGCCCGGGTGGCGCTTCGCACGTGGACTTGTGGGATCACAAGCCGATATTGGAACAATTTGACGGGACGCCAATGCCGGGGGCCGAACCAGAGGTTACTTTTCAAGGCAAGAACGGGAATCTAATGAGATCGCCATGGGCATTTGTGCCAGCGGGGCAAAGCGGAAAGATGATTTCCAGCATGCTGCCGCACATGGCCAAGCATGTGGATGAGATGGCGTTCATCCACAGCATGACTTCCCGGACCAACACGCATGGGCCGGGCTGTATTTACATGAATTCATGCTTCACGCGGGAGGGTTTTCCGAGCGCGGGTTCATGGGTGAGCTATGCGCTTGGCTCCGCCAACCAAAACCTACCCACCTACATCGCAATCCAGGATGTGCGTGGAGAGCCTCCAAATGGCAAAGCAAACTGGGGTAACGGATTTCTGTCAGCCAAATACCAAGCAGTCTCGATGGCCGCGCAGCAGACGCTGCGGAACCTGCAAAAACCGGCGCTTGTGACGCCGGAGGCGGAGACGGCAACCCGAGACTTTCTCAATTTCCTCAATTCGGGACACGCCGCGGCTCGTCCCGGCAACGATGAATTAGTCGCGCGGATTCAAGCGCACGAGCTTGCCGCAAAAATGCAGCTTACTGCGCCGAGGGTGAGTGATCTTTCCTCGGAACCGGCTCACGTGCACGCACTCTATGGCACGGCCGACTCGAACAAGCTCAAGGCCGCGTACGCGAAGAATTGTCTGCTTGCCCGCCGCTTTCTAGAGCAAGGCGTGCGTTATGTGAGTCTCTATTGTGCGTCGCGCGCAAGCGCTGTGGATGGTCTCCTGAATTGGGATGCTCACAAGACACTCAAAGCTGATTATGAGCGACACTGCCCGATTTTTGACCAACCAACAGCTGCATTGCTCACGGATCTTAAACAGAGGGGTATGTTCAATGATGTGCTGGTTGTCTGGTGCACAGAGTTTGGCAGGATGCCCACTCATCAGGAGGGCACAAGCGGGCGCGATCACAACCCCGACGCCTTCACGACGTGGATGATGGGCGCGGGAGTGCAAGGCGGCATCAGTCATGGCGCTACGGATGACTTCGGGCGACGTTCAGTGGTGGATGTGACCACGGCCTATGACTTTTATGCGACGATCTTGCATCTTCTGGGACTCGATCACGAAAAATTGACCTATTATCATAATGGCGCAAACCGTCGTCTCACGGATGTCCATGGCCACGTGATCAAAAGCATCCTTGCCTGAATGAAATGCAAGGATCTCCTGCTTCTGAGGGACGGCGTAATCACTCACTAGATGGGCTCTTTTATAATCACCTCAGAAGTCTTTAGACGGGCGCGTTGTGCCGCGATTTGTGTGCTTCTGTCGCTTATCACTTGCCCGGCTTTTTTAGGTGCCGCTCAAGATCCCGCTGGCATTGCTTTCTTTGAGCAGAAAATACGCCCCGCCTTGGTGGAGCATTGCTACGAGTGTCACAGCGCTGGCGCTAAAAAGCTCAAAGCTAATCTCTATTTGGACTCTAAAGCGGGCTGGCAAAAAGGTGGAGATAGCGGGGCAATGGTCATTGTGCCGGGCCACCCAGAGTCGAGTCTGCTTTTGCGAACTATTCAGCATCTGGAAGAGGACATGAAGATGCCGCCGAAAAAGCCGAAGCTTTCGGAGGGGGTGATCGCGGACTTCATTGCGTGGATTCAAATGGGCGCACCTGATCCACGGGATGGGGTCAAAGTGGAAGCCAAGCGGGCAGATAAATCTTGGTGGTCGCTTCAGCCGCTTTCGAAGACTTTTACCCATCACAGCATCGACGGGTTTATCGAGGCAAAGCTCGCAGAGAGGAAATTGAAATTGAATCCTCCTGCGGATGCTCGCTCGTTGATTCGACGAATGACCTACGATCTCACAGGACTCCCTCCAACCCGTGAGGAAGTCGTGGCCTTTGAAAGGTCCTATCGGGAAAGCTCGAGATCGGCCGTGCAAGAGCTGGTGGAGCACCTGCTTGCGTCTCCACGGTACGGTGAGCGCTGGGGGCGACACTGGCTAGACGTAGTCAGGTTTGGAGAGAGCAACGGGTTTGAGCGCAACTTCGTGATCGATGATCTGTGGCCTTTCCGTGATTACGTCATTCAATCCATCAACGAGGACAAACCCTTTGACGAGTTTATCAAGGAGCATCTCGCGGGAGATGTGATCGGAAAGGACAACCCCAGCGTTGAAGTGGGGAGCGCTTTTTTAGTGGCCGGCCCGTATGACGACGTCGGGAATCAGGACAAGGTGGCGCAGCTTAATATTCGTGCAGCGACGCTTGATGATATGATCACCGCCACAAGCGGAGCCTTTCTTGGACTGACGATTAACTGCGCGCGGTGCCACAACCATAAGTTTGATCCCATTCCTACTGAAGATTATTACCGCCTGCGTTCGGCGTTTGAAGGGGTGAAACATGGCAGGCGGGTGGTCGCCACCAAAGAGCAGAAAGAGGCATCTTCAACCGCAATTAAACCGCTCTCGAACGAGTTGAAGACGCTTGAGGCCGAGCGCGAAAAAATTGAGAAAGAGGTTGAATCGAGGGCGCAAAAAATTTTATCCGCCGCGAAATTTACCCGTCCGAAAATCGATGAAAGGGGCACCGAAGAGGTTTTTGAGGCGATTGAAGCCAAGCATTTAAGGTTTGTCATCCATGCGCTGACCTCGTCTCACCAGCAGGCGGCCAAAGGCAAGAGCCTGGGGTCACAAGGTGGCAAGCTCACCGAGTTCCAAGTTTGGAGTGCGGATAATCCGGGGCGAAACGTGGCTCTTGCGTCCAACGGTACGAGGGCCGAGGGGGCCAAATCGACGACGGCGGAGGATTTTCCGGAAGCTTACGGACCACAGTATTGTATCGATGGAAAGCTAGGGGAGGCATGGTTCATAGGAGAACCGGCTGTCCTGACCCTTTCGTTCTCAAAGCCTGAAAAGATCAATCGAATCAGGTTCATGAACGTTCGCGACGAGAGGGGTGGGGATGAGGGGAAGGTTCGCGGGGCGACTCCGTGTGAATATGAAGTACAAGTGTCTCTGGATGGCGCGAATTGGACGACGGTCGCCGATGACAAGGGGAGGGAGCCGTGGACGACGGCGCATGGAGTAGCAAGTTTGCGAAAAACGGTGCTGACCGCTGAAGAGCAGGACACGCTGGTGACGTTGGAGAAAAAAATCTCGAAGGTGCAATCCGGGCTCAATGCGGTACCGAAGCTTCCTCAGATGTGGGTTGGAAATCACACCCAAGTAAAAGAGCCTACGTTTGTCCACAAGGGCGGCGATCCAATGAAACCAGGTGACATTGTCGTTCCTGCAAGTCTGAGTGTTTTGGAGCATGTCACCACGCCATTCGAACTGACGGTTGACTCTTCCGAAAGCGAGCGGCGTCTTGCGCTTGCGGAATGGATTACCTCTGCAGAAAACCCGCTGACGCCGAGGGTGCTTGTAAATCGCATTTGGCAGTACCATTTCGGCACCGGGATTGTAGATACGCCCAGTGACTTTGGTTTTCTCGGGAGCAAACCAACCCACCCTGAGCTGCTTGATTATCTCGCGCGAAAGCTCGTGGACAGCGGGTGGAAGCTCAAGTCGCTCCACCGTGAGATCCTGCTTTCAAAAGCGTACCAACAAAGTGCGGCTTCCCAGAACTCCGGGGCAAAGGAGGACAAGGATGCGCGTTTGCTCTGGAGGTTTCCTCCGAGACGCCTCAGCGCGGAAGAAATTCGGGATACCATGCTCGCTGTCGCGGGGAAGCTCCAACTCGCACCGATGGGTGGCCCCGGATTCCGCCTTTACAAGTTTACTCAGAACAATGTCTCCACTTACTTTCCGCTCGATACACACGGCCCGGAGACTTACCGCCGCGCCGTCTACCATCAGAATGCAAGAGCCAGTGTCGTCGATGTACTCAACGATTTTGATTTGCCGGATATCGCGTTTGCGGCGCCCAAGCGCGCGAATACGACAACGCCGTTGCAGGCTCTCACGCTTTTTAATCACAGTTTCACTTTGGACATGGCGAAGGCTCTTGCAGAGGCAGTGAAGGATGGCGATGGCGTTTCAGAAGCATACCGCCGCGCTTTTCAGCGAGAACCTGCTGCCTCGGAATACGCAGCTGCATCGAGACTAGTGGTCGCTCATGGGATGGAGGCTCTTTGTCGCGCTTTGCTAAACGCCAACGAAATGCTTTACCTCGAGTGAGACGACGTTGATCGGCTGGTTGGTGAAGTCTGTGAAATTGTTTTCCGACCCGTGTCCGCGAGGCCCGCATCTTCCGTGCAGCAGGCCGCCGGAATGGCAAGGTAGAACTAAACTCACAGGCAGCGGTCAGTGGAGGATGGTTCTTGGCTTGCCAAGTGCAATCGACATTGAAGGTTTGCTTTTATGCAGGGAGCGGTCCGCAAATGTTCACCGATGCGTTGCCGGTGAAAGGAAGGCCCCACGCCTATCCCGCCCCTGTTTCGCGAACCAAACTGTCACGCCTGCCTCCACAAACCCGCTGCGCGCATTAATGTTTCGTGGACTGCAATGTCATGTGCTGCATTCCAATCAAGTTGCTTTTCACCACGAACAACCTGTGTCAAATCCACAAATTCAGCATCGTAACGGCCTTTCGGGACCTCAAGCTGTATGGATTGAGAACCCTTTTTGTAGCTGCCGCGCGGTTGAGTGAGTGAGATATTCACTCGCCCAGACTCCAGTGGCAGAATCTCGAAAGTGCCCTCGGTTCCCGTGACATTAAACCGACGGCGCTGCCCCCCGAATGGATCGGCAAAATTTGTTCGAACGCAGGCTGTGGCTTTCGGATATTTAAAAACTGCGAGTTGATTGTCGGATAGTTGATCCGATTGGGTCGGGGTATCAAAAGCTTGGACGCTCTGCGGTTTTCCCAACACTGCAACAATCACGTCGATGAGGTGGCCGGCTATTTCAAACATGGCACCGCCAGGCTGGTTTTTAAACTGGGCGCGACTGGACTGATCAAAAAGTTTCCCCATCGAACAGTCGACCTCCGTGATCTCACCGAGCCAGCGTTCCTTGACGGCGGTGAACAGCAGCTGGAAAGCTGGGTTATATCGGAGCATGTATCCCATCTGCAGCGTTAGGTTGCGCCGTTCAGCCTCCAAGCGCATCGCTGAAAACGCTCTATGGTCGAATCCGCCCGGCTTGTCCAAATGAACGTGTTTTCCTGCCTTGAGCACTCGCAGTGCGGTGTCCGTGCTGTATTCAATCGCCGTCTCCACAGCCACAAAACGCAAGGATGGAATCCCAAGCAGCGTCTCCTCGTCCATCAACGGGAGTTGCCCAAATACTTTACTCGAAGAGAGCGAGGCTCTACGTGCCGGATCGGGCTCTGCGAGGCCGACTACGCGACACTTCGCATTGAGGCTTTGCATGGCCGCCATTTTTCCACTGGCATGAGGGTGCGCCGTTCCGATCTGCCCGCACTCGATTGGTGATTCGGGCTGAGCACCAAGCAGGTCTTTCCTCGGGAGGATCGAAGCGGCGGTGAGCAGTTGTGAAGCGGTTGCGAGAAATGTGCGCCTATTTTGCAGAGGGGGTGGAGTAAAAATCATCCCGATATTCTGGCGGAGAGGTTGCTGCTAGAGCAACAGCGAGCGGTGAATTCTTGAGAGAAGCCAGCAGTTTCCAGTGCAAATCTCAGACCGATGAATCATGAAGTTTGTAAAAAATTGATCTTAATCCATTCCCGTTGCTCGTGCGGAATGGTATTGCAGCGGGGCAAGCCAGAGGACGCCTTTGCGCCATAGTCAACGGCAGGCGCCAGGAATTTCCATGCGGAGCAGGAGTTCTTAGATCACTCGAAGCAACTTGATGGAGGTATTTTAGCGAAAGAATTGTGGGGCCGAATGCCGCTCGTTTTGATCGCTGGTTGACTCCGACTCGATTGATTCGCAAGAGGCATTCAAAGATGCAGCGTTCTTGGCGGCTTGCTTTTTGTCCGCAGCACGAGCGGTTGAACGTCTGAAAACTCTGAGCGCACACTATGTGGTTGTGCACGCCTTGGATGACATCCGTTCATCGCATCGCAGTTTTATTCGAGTCCGTAGCTCTTCATCCACCACGTCAGACGTTCGGCATCAGTCGGCTCAGGTTTTTGAAGGCGCGATTTCCAAGTGCGCTGATAGTCCGCACGTTTGTCTATCTTGATCTGTTCCAGAGGAGGTTCAGTCGCCGGATCACCATAGACCCCTCTATCGTTGCTTTCACTAATCCATTGTTCGAGCTGTTGGCGCATAGCGAGAATCTTCGCCGATTGAGCTGGATGATCTGAAATATCATGCAGGCCTTTTGGGTCTACCGTCAGGTCGTAAAACTCGAACGCTGTTCGAGTCGGAGCAAGCCACTTTGATTGCAGAGTGTCCAGGCCGCTGGAGGCATACAGCACGCGCAGTAGCGCCATACCCGGGTAACTGGCCTCTTTGTAGCCAGACCAATTAAGGCGGGAGAGGTTGGTGTCGAAATTCTGCACCAGCCATGAGTCGCGCCCAATGACGGCGCGTATGCGATCCATGGCATCCCCGCAACGATCACGCGCTGCGAACACCGCGTTGCGCTCTGGGAATGTCGCTCCAAGAATGGCGCGGCCCTCCATCCATGTGGGAACTGCAAGGCCAGCAAACTTGAGCATCGATGGCGCTAGATCGATGAGGCTCACCAGACGCTCTTCGACACTTTGTCGGTCGATTCCGGGGCCGCGCACAAGCAGGGGCACCTGCAGTCCTTCGACGCTTAACCATTGCTTGCCCCAGGGCATTGGACGTCCGTGATCGGCAAAAAACATGATGACAGTGTTCTCGAGCACACCCTCCTCTTTCAGTTGGTCCAAGATGAGGCCGACGCGCTCATCGACGACTTCCACGCTGCGTTGGTATGCATACCAGTCGCGGCGCGTGAGAGGTGTATCGGGGTAGTTCGCCGGCAACTCGATGGATCTGAGCTTCTCTTCATCGTAGCTCGAAGGGATCGGAAAAGGACGGTGCGGTTCGGTGATTTGAAACTGTGCAAAGAAAGGCTGTCCGGGCTCGCGCTTGCGCCAATCGTCGCCGTCAAACATCTCCGTCGCATTGTGGGCAAAGTTGTAGTGTGTTTTGCCTTTTGTAATCGTCTTGCCGCTGCGTTTGGATCCCGGGGCAGCAGCGTTGGAAACAAACCACCCGGCCTCGCGGAATAGACTTGGAAGATGACGATAGGGCGCTGGCAAAGGCTGTGGATTCTCGACATCATGCGGATGCAGGCCGGTCGTAGTCTGGTAGCATCCAAGAATAAACGCGGAGCGTGAAGCACTGCATACCGGTGCGGTGGCATAGGCGCGGGTGTAGCGGCAACCCTCCTGAGCGAGCCGATCCAAGTGCGGGGTGTGAACCTGTTTCACGCCGTATGCTGCGGTGTCCGGCGACATGTCATCTGCGATAATCCAGACAAAGTTGGTGCGCCCAGCGGCATATAGCCATGCTTGTGGCATCAGGAGCACGGCGGTGAGAAGTGCGAGGGTGCGTGGCATGGGTGACACTGGGCTGGTTGCTGTGCAAGTTGATCAGAGACTGCGCAAGGACTGGCCGGCATGTTACAACTCACATGGGACATGCC
>JBILLC010000057.1:0-8272 GCA_044376275.1 Chthoniobacteraceae bacterium
GCGAGGGGGACGCCGTCCGGGGCGGGGCGGAACACCGGCGCGGCATCCTTATTTAGAACAATTCTTGATAAGAGCTCCCGGCGGGTGTAGCTTGCAAACACACACGACCGCCATGATTCCTCCAGCAGAACTAACTTCTCCGGAAATACTTCCATCCAAAAGGGGCCTCCGCCAGACGGAGCAGCGCAAAGCAGTCTTCGAGGCCCTGATGGCGAAGGCCGACCACCCGAGCGCCGTCGACGTCTTCATGCGGGTCAAAACTCGGATGCCATCCATATCCTTGGCAACCGTTTACAACTGCCTGGACACCCTCGCCGCCTCGGGGCTCGTGCGCACCGTCAACCACGAGCGCGAACCCTCCCGCTTCTGCGCCAACCAACAGGACCACGCCCACCTCTTCTGCACCAACTGCAACTCGGTGACCGACCTGCCTTTGCGCAACCCTGTGTTGCCCTCGGAAATCTGGGATCTGCCCGAGGGCGTCCAGATTGCCGACCAGCAGGTCTCCTTCCGAGGCCTCTGCCCCGCCTGCTCCGAGTCGGCCGCGCCCCAGCCCCGCCCCCAACAAACGACGCCCGCCTCGATCCAAACCGTATTTCAAGCCCCCGCCCAAACCTCCCCGGACGCCACCAACCCCGCAACTCACCCACAAGCCTAGCCCGCCACCGCTAGACAACCACCAGACCACTGAAAGCATGAGCCTTCTCATTCAAGATCTACACGCCCGAGTCAAAGACGGTCCGCAAATCCTGCGCGGCCTCAACTTGGAAATCGAACAGGGACGCGTTCACGCCGTGATGGGCCCAAACGGCTCTGGCAAGAGCACGCTTTCAAAGGTGATCGCGGGCCATCCCGATTACGAGATCACCTCGGGGGACATTCTGATGGACGGCAAAAGCATCATTGAAATGGAGGCTGACGAACGTTCCCGCGCAGGGCTGTTTCTCGCCTTTCAATACCCGGTTGAAATTCCGGGCGTGAGCAACGCGAACTTCATCCGCGCAGCGCTTCAAGCGCGCCTCAAGTCCGGCGAGGAGCTCGAGGCCACCGAGTATTACGCGGATTTGTACGAGGAGATGGATGCACTCCAGATCGCGCGCACGTTCACCGCGCGCTCGGTCAACGAGGGGTTTTCGGGTGGCGAAAAAAAGCGGAACGAAGTGCTTCAAATGAAGATGCTCAAACCCGCTTACGCCATTCTGGACGAGACTGACTCGGGGCTCGACATTGATGCGCTGAAGATCGTCGCCGACGGAGTGAACTCTCAACTCGGCCCGAAACTTGGCGTGCTGCTGATCACTCATTACCAGCGCTTGCTGGACTACATCCGTCCGGATGTGGTGCATGTGCTGCTCGGTGGCCGCATTGTTCGCACGGCCGGTCCGGAGCTCGCCCTCGAGCTTGAATCCAAGGGATACGACTGGATCCGCGAAGAACTCGCCGAACCTGTGCCCGCCTAGCGTCTCCTCTATCGGCCTGTCCAGGCGCTGTGGGCGCGATGTTTCGCGCCTCACGCGTCCCCTCTCAGCAAAGATTTTTTTCTCGATTCACCTCTTCCGAAAAGGAACCCAACAAATGTCTACGGAACTCATCAGCCAGATCGAAGTTGACCGCACACGAGGCGACTTTCACTACCCCGAGCAACACACCTTCGATGCGGGCGTGGGACTTTCGCACGCGACCATTGATTACATTGCGGACGTCAAAGGCGAACCGGAATGGATCCGCGAGTTCCGGCACAAGGCGCTTGATGTGTTTCTCTCAAAACCCATGCCCACCAATTGGGCGAGCGAGGATCTGAACAACATTATCTTTGAAAAAATTCGTTACTACCTTGCCAACGCGCAACGCCCAACCCGCTCGTGGGAGGACGTCCCCGAGGATGTGAAACGCACATTCGAACGTCTCGGCATCCCCGAACAGGAACGCAAGTTCCTCGCGGGTGTTGAAGCGCAGTTCGATTCCGAAGCGGTCTATTCGAACATGAAGAAAGCGCTTGGTGATCAGGGCGTCATTTTTGTGGGTTCCACCGAGGGACTCAAGGAGCACCCGGAGATTTTCCGCAAATGGTTCGGGAAGGTCATCCCAACCGGTGACAACAAATTCAGCGCCCTCAACTCCGCGGTTTTCTCGGGCGGCTCGTTCATTTACGTCCCGCCCGGCGTGAAGCTCAAGCACCCGTTGCAGGCTTATTTCCGCATCAACGCCGAGAATTTCGGGCAGTTCGAGCGCACGTTGATCATCGCCGATGAGGGCTCCGAGGTGATGTACATGGAGGGTTGCACAGCGCCGAAGTTCGAGACCGCGACACTGCATTCGGCGGTGGTGGAGTTGGTGGCGCTCAAGGGCGCGAAAATCCAGTACGTCACCGTGCAGAACTGGAGCGCCAACGTTTTTAACTTGGTGACGAAACGCGCTGTGGCCCACGAGGAGGCCGAGGTCAAATGGATCGACTGCAACATCGGTTCGCGCCTCACCATGAAGTACCCGGGAGTTGTGCTCAAGGGACGAAAAGCGCGCGGTGAGGTCATTTCGATCGCGCTTGCAAACAACGGCCAGCATCAGGACACCGGCGCGAAGATGATTCACGCGGCTGACGAGACCACTTCGAACATTGTTTCCAAATCGATTTCCATTGGCAAAGGCCGGGCGTCGTACCGGGGATTGGTGCATATTCCAAAGCACCTGAAGGGATGCAAAAACAACACGGAATGCGACGCGCTGCTGATCAACTCCACGAGTCGCACCGACACATATCCCGCCATCACGGTGAGGGGTTCAGGCAATTCGGTGCAACACGAGGCGTCAGTGAGTCAGGTGAGCGCGGAACAGATTTTTTACATGATGCAACGGGGTCTGACCGAAGCGCAGGCCATGAGCCTAAGCGTGAACGGCTTCGTCAACGACTTGGTGCGCCAGTTTCCCATGGAATACTCGGTGGAGCTCAAGCGTCTCATTGACCTCGAAATGGAAGGGTCGGTCGGCTGATCCCACGCACTCACTCAGGCCCAACGCACAACCGACCATCTGCCGATCCGCAACTTACTCTTATGAGCACTGCTCTCCTCCAAAGCTCCAATCCGGCTCCTGCAAAGGCGCCGCCGGATTGGTTTGAAAAACTGCAAACTGAAGCCGCCTTGGCGCATGAATCCGCCCCGGCTCCAAGCCTGCGAGATGAACGCTGGCGCTTTGCGAACCTCAAGGCGGTGGACTTCTCGAACTTCGTTCCCGCAGCGTCCATTGCTCCCGATATTTCCGCCGACCTTATTGCCCGATCCAAGGGCCTGCCCAGCGGCGATGGTTCACTTGTTTTTGGCAACGACCGGCTGCTGAAATCCATCGCATCAGCCGAGGCCTCCGCGAAAGGCGCCGTATTTCTTCCCCTCGCCGACGCACTGCGTAAACACGGTGAACTGATCCGGACTTATTTCATGCGGGAGACTTGCACGCTCGGCTCCCCGAAGTTCGCAGCGCTCCACAAAGCATCGCTCCGCAACGGAACGTTCCTGTACGTACCGAAACATGTGAAGCTCGAAGTGCCGGTGCAGGCATTTCACTGGCTTGAGGGCACACATCAGGCTGTCTTTCCTCACACGCTTCTCATTGCGGAGGAAGGCAGCACTGTCACGCTGGTAGATTGGTTCCGCTCGGCAGACAACGCGCGCAACATGGCTTGTGGTTTCAGCGACATCTGGTTGGGAAAAGGCGCGCAGGTACGCTATATCACGGTTCAAGATTGGAACCGCGACACCACCTCCATACACAGCTGCAACACCTTTGTTTCCGCTGAAGCTTCGGCGCATACACTGGGGCTGCACTTTGGCGGAAACTACAGCCGCTCCGAAGGCTTGACGCGTTTGAGTGGCGCAGGAGCGCGCAGTGAAATGCTTGCGCTCACCGTTGCAGATCACGCTCAGGAATTCGATCAGCGCACGCTTCAGGAGCATCAAAGTCCCGACACATTCAGCGATTTGCTCTTTAAAAACGCTCTCTACGACAAAACGAAAACGATCTTTGCGGGACTCATACGCGTCGACCCGGATGCGCACCGAACCGATGCCTTTCAAAAAGTCCGCAACCTGCTTCTGAGCGATCAGGCGGAGGCAAACTCGCTTCCGGGTTTGGAAATTCTCGCGGACCAGGTTCGCTGCTCCCACGGCGCAACAACCGGCGAAATCGAGGCGGACGAACTCTTCTACCTCAACTCCCGAGGCATTCCAAAGAAGGACGCGCTCAGGCTTATCACCTGTGGATTTCTGAGTGAGATCCTCGATAGACTGCCGGAGGCGCAAATGCGCGCGCATTTCCAGTCTCTACTGACCGCCCGCCTGAGGGGACACTAACGAACCTGCAAGAAAGCGCGGGAAAATCGCGTTGCCCAGACACCCTCGGCTGGCGTCTCGGTCCGGGCTTTGCGAGTTGGCGTTCAGGCCTGCTCAGGCTCGAGCTTCAATTCCGGTGCGGCGTGCGTTTGCAACGGGCTGACGCAGTGCTGCGACCTTGTTTTCCATAATTCGCACATTCGCAAAACCGCCGGCACATCCAGCCGCATGTGAAGCGGACCAAAACGCCCCAGCCGGGCGGCGGCCAAATCCAGAAGCCTGCACCCGGGAGCAATTCTGCGTCCGTGGACAGGGTGCTCTGGAAAACAGGCATGTTTATCAAAATGCACGAATGCGCCGGCCAACTGGATAAGCCCCTGGTAGAAGCTCCGGTTTTCATCGGGACACGGCAGCCAAAGCGCCTCCAGAACATCATGCGCCTCGTAGTACTGCCTGCCGTTGAACAGGAAGAAAAAAGCCCGGTACTCACGCGGCAAAGCGGCGCCCGGATCCGAATCCCACTCATCCATCCAAGTTTGAAGGCGGGCATTTTTTTTCATTCGCAGCGAGCAACGGAAACCTTAGACTCCGTCTAGGGTGAAACACCAGCGGTCACGTTCATTTTATGGTCAGCTCCGAACCAGCCAGCCAGGCCTGGTTTCTCACGGGGTTCCTGCATCACCCTGCGCGGGTTTTGCATCACCCTCCCCGGGATGCGCGCGACCACATCGATGAAAGCTTCCCTACCCCTCTGCCTGGGCGTTCTCGCGTCCTTCCTCGCGGTTGGCTCTGCCCTGTTTTCAGCGTTTGAAACCGCGCTTTTCTCACTCCAACCACAGGAGTTGGAGCGTTTGCGCCGGAACAAAACGCGTTACTCGGAGGCGCTCTCAAGGCTGTTGTCCAATCCAAAACGGCTCCTGAGTGTCATCCTCCTTGCGGATGTGTGCATCAACATCCCCCTCATCCTGCTCTGCCAGTACCTGCTGCCACGTGAGGACCTCCCCGCCACCTCTTTCTGGCTCAGAACACTCCTGCTGCTTGGCTTGGTGGTCTTCCTCTGCGACCTCCTCCCAAAACTCGCGGCTCTCAGCAACCCTTACCGGCTGATCCGGCCCGCCGTCAAAATACTGCTACCCCTCATGCGTTTGTTCGAGCGGCCGGCGGCATCACTCCAAAGGCTCAGCGACCGGTTCGCCGAACTGCTCACTCCGGAGCCGCCCAACGGCAACAACTGCCTCAACGACGAGGAAATGGAGACCCTTGTTGAGCTCGGCGCCGAGGACGGCGCGCTGCACCCGAGCGAATCCGCAATTATTCAAGAGATCATCCGGCTCGGGAATAAAACCGTGCGCGACTGCATGACTCCGCGGGTTGATGCCGTTTGTCTGGCCGATGATTTGCCCATCGACGAACTCCTCGCGCAGCTTCGCAAAAGCCGCTACCGGCGCGTTCCAGTCTATCACCAGACACCTGACAACATCATCGGCATCCTTGAAGTCCGCAATTTTCTCGAATTTCCCGGGACGCATTACACTGAAGTCCTCACGCCCCCCTCCTTTGTTCCGGAGAGCATGAACGCTCTCACGCTGCTGCGCTCCTTTCTGCGACTGCCCCAGGCGATTGCCATCGTCGTTGACGAACACGGCGGCACGGAAGGCATCGTCACGCGTGCTGATCTTGTCGAGGAAGTCCTCGCAGACGCACTGCCGGGGGCAGAGCGCGACCTGTACATTGAGGCCCTGGGCCAAGGCATGCTGGTCGCAAGCGGCAATGCACGGCTCGAAGACATCGCGCAGACACTCGAAACACCCATCTCTGCCGAAGGCATCGGCACCATCGGCGGCCTCGCATTCATGCTTGGCGGACAGCTGCCAAAGCCAGGCACGACTCTACACTCCGATACGATCCGTATCACCATCCGCCGCACTTCACGCAAACGCATCGAGGAGGTGCTGGTGGAACGCACCAACGGAATTCTCACACCCGGAGGCGAACGATGATGGAAACCTGGCTTGCGATCTTCGGATGCCTCGCCGTGTCCTTCGTTTTTTCGGGGATCGAGGCGGGAATTCTTTCCGTCAACAGAGTCCGGCTGAGGCACCGGCTCAAGCTGAAGGATCCTGCAGCGAAAGTGCTCAACAAACTGCTGGCGGATCCAGAACGGACGCTTGTGACGGTGTTGCTTGTGACAAACTTGATGAACATCTGCGCGCTCATTTTGGGCGTGCAGATGGCGGTGTCAGCGTTTGGTAACTGGGGATATTTTTTATCTTTGCTCGTCGCTTTGCCGGTTTGGATGCTCGGCATCGAGCTGCTTCCAAAGTCTGTTTTCCGCCGCATGCCTTACACCGCCCTCGCATTTCTCTCGGGCCCGCTGCGGCTGGCGGATTATGCGCTTTCCCCGATGCATGCGCTTGGAGGACGCCTGACTCGACCACTATTCCTGAGGCGCCCAGCCCAAAGACTCAAACTGTTCGGAGGCCGCGAAGACTTCAAATACCTCACCTTCATTTCCGAAAAAGACGGCTCCATCACCGCCCAGGAACGCGGGCTGATTCACTCTGTGATCGATTTCAGAAATCTCACAGCCCGACAAGCGATGACACCTATTGAAAAAATCGCATGCATCTCATCTACAGCCACTCTTTTGGAAGCTCGAGACCTTGCAAGATCTCTTGGAGTGGATCGACTTCCAGTCCGAAATGAGCAGGGCGATGTAAGTGGCATCCTTGACCTGCATGAACTCGCAGTGCGCGACCACTGGCACGGACGCGTAGATCTTTTTCAACGCCGCATTTTAAAGGCGGATCTGCAGGACTCCGCTTACGGACTTCTGCGAAAATTACGAGCCGCCCGAATCCCGATGGCTGCTGTCCGGAATGCTTCGAAACAAATTGTGGGGATGGTGATGTGGGATGAACTCGTCCGCATTCTTCTTTTGAGCGACGCGCACAGTCCGACGGACAACCTTACCAAGGCTTCGTAAGCCGCTCGAGACGGGTCGGTGGACACTCGTGAGAATCCCGGCAAGCCCACCAAGCCGGCTGAACCCGTTGCTACCGAGAGCCGAAAAGTCGACCCTGCAATTGAAGGTCTCTTCGCGAGGACCTGGGAAATTTTTACTGTGCCACATCCAGACTACAAGACGGCCGCTTTTCACCCGATCCGCCAATAGTCAAGACACCTATGGATTATTCAACGTAGACCGCTTCGTTCGATAGCAACAGCGTTTGCACTAGCGTTTCCCAAGGCGAGAACGCTGTGCGCTCCACCAATTCTCCGTCGTTTACCAGCGCCTGCTTGATGTTGAAGTCGATGTTTCTCTGCCGTGATTTATTTTTGCTATCAGCCTCAGCCGCCGCCTTCTCTCGCATTGATTGCGTCTGCTTCACAACCTCTGCCTGCAGCTTATTCTCGCGCACAAGAAAATTGACAGCCATCTCCCGTTCAGCCGGCGTCGGCAGGCGCTGGAATAAAATGCGGAAAATTGCTGCTATTCCCTTGTTCGTGTCGCGTTCCACGGCAACGGCCTGAACAATCTCTGGCCGCTTCACAATATTGTGGACAATGGTCGCTATCATGGGGCTGTTCAGCAAAAACAACGCCTGCTGTGGCACGATTGTGGTGGTGCGTTTGGTGTTGGGTTGCTCCGGTGCGGCAATGTCAAATTGTGAGAGCAAATCCGGCACATCAAGACGGTCGATGTATGCGTAGACTGCACGTCGGAAAATAAACGGTTCGTCCGTCACATTAAACGAGGGTCCACCAACTGATGAGCGATCCAACAAACCTGCCATGCTCAGCATGGAATCACGGAACGATTCAAAATCCATCCGTCGAATGTTCGCGTGCCAAAGAAGACTGTTGGTCGGATCAATGTCGTCATAATCAACCTTCCCTTCTTTAAAAATCGAAAGCACGGACTGTTGATAGATCTTTGAGAGCATGAT
>JBILLC010000267.1:0-4122 GCA_044376275.1 Chthoniobacteraceae bacterium
TGGCCTGCCCGGCGGATTTCCAGCTCGCGAACCCGACTCCAGACACCGCCCTTCCCCCGATTTGCATCCTCATCTTTTCGTGGTGGGGGATTACCTATTCGATTCCACGCTCAACGGTGTTTTGGACTCCGCTGATACGGTCGTAGAGTGGGTGGGGGAGCTGGCGGTTCAAATCGAGAAAAATTCCGCGAATTTTGCGGACTCGCGGAATAAGGTGAATCGGCAGGGGGTCACGGTTTTTCACGAATGAACGGCATGCAGCAGACTCAAGAGCGGCTGTTCGTTGTTCTCCGCGGCTCAGGACCGTCAGAGGGTGCCGTGGGCGCGATCGAATTCACAGAGCCCTTTGCCGATCGCCTGCGGATTTTGGAAAAAGATTCCGGATGGCGTCCCTCTGACAGCGATGTCGAGTTCAGCAGGATTCTCGTCGTGCCTCCCTTTTCGAGGGACAATCCGGAGCGAAGAGAGGCGGCCATTGGATGGATGGAGGCAGCTCCTGCTGGTGGGCAGCACGCGCACCTTTCAGTGAAGTCCGGGGAGGCCTTCGTTTTATGGCAGCCGGAACGGGCGGTGGTCGCATATGGTGGTGGCCAGTTGGCGGAGGTACTCGAGGCCGTCGTAGAATTCTCCTTTGTGGAAACTCTGCTCTCCTCTCTGGAGCGCGAGCTCTCCCTCGGCTGGCCCGGGGTGGAGCAGGACACCCCGCTGGCCTACAAAATCGAGGCGACCGATTTGCGGCGCGACGAGGAAATCGGGCTTCGAGCCAAAGCCGTGCTGCAACTCCGGATGCGCCATGTCCGTGCCGAGCCGCTGGTGGCTCGGGCACCAGCGAGATTTGGGCGACTTGCGGCGGAGGTCGGGGATGGGTTGCGCGAGCAAGCCCGCTTTGAACAGCGTCTGGAAGTCTTGGATGGCCAGATCGAGGTGCAGGAGTATGTATACGAGCTCGCAAGCCAGAGGCTGGGTGAGTTCCGGCATGCGCGTGAGGGCTTCATCATTGAGATGATCATCGTGGCGCTTCTGGCGGCAGAAGTGGTGTTGCTTCTGTTGGACCTTTGGTTGGCTAACCGGTAGTGAGTTCCTTGCTTTTGGCGATTGTTGCGCTTAAAGAAAGTTGGACTTTTCCACCGGTAATGAGTCCGGAATGAGTCCAAGTGGGCGGCGGGGATGGATTGCCTAGGGTGGAAAAGGCGGCTTGTGCGGTGGGATTGCCTAGAGTAACCGGCTGGGTTGAGCAAAATTCTCGAATGCAGGCTGCAAAAGAGAGTTGCCTTCCCGCGCAGCGTCTATACCATCCCCCGCCCCATGCCAAAGTCCATTGCACGTCGAAAGACCAAAAAAGCCGTGGCGAAGCGGTTTAAATTAACCGCTACGGGAAAGTTGCTGCGCCGTAAACCAGGCTTGCGCCACCTCGCTTCTTCCAAGAACGCGAAGCGGAAGCGCAATCTGGGCAAAGCAACGCTCGTCCATGAAACGATGGTCCCTCGGCTCAAAGAATGCATGCCCTTCGCCTAAGGCGAGGCAAGCGCTTTGAAGCCATAATCCCAAGCGTCTGTCCGGTTTTTTCCAGCCCTTAAACGTGGGTTGGTCCCCGGATACCTCAGCGGGTGAGACGCCGGATTGCTAAAGTAACCAACAACTCGCTGAACGCAGAACTCAAAAACACAACCTATGCCAAGAGCCACTAACGGTCCGGCCAGTCGGGACCGCAGGAAAAAGACGCTGGATCAAGCCAAAGGCTTCCGCGGACGCCGTTCCAAACTGTTCCGGTACGCTAAGAATGCAGTCATGAAAGCCAAGTATTGGGCTTACCGTGACCGCAAAACCCGGAAGCGCAATTTCCGCATGCTCTGGCAGCAGCGAATCAACGCCGCGGCCCGCGCCAACGGTTTGACTTACAGCCGCTTTATTGAAGGATTGAAGGCTGCAGGGATTGATTTGGATCGCAAGGTTCTATCCGATATCGCCGTGAAGGATGAGTCTGCGTTCAAAGCGCTCGTTGCAAAGGCGAAGACCGCCTTGGCTTCCAAGCCCGGCGTTCCGAAAGCTGCGTAAGTTCGCCGACAAAGAATTCTTTTTCTAGGAAAGATTACACTTTCCCTCCCATCGCAACCGCCCCGCAGACCCCCCGTCTGCGGGGCGGTTGTCTTTTCGGGTAACAGCTTCCTCGGGCAAGGGCTCAAATGCATCGGATTCGCATTCCCGGAATATAGACAGGTTAGACAGGTACCGGGTGCTACCGGCGGTCGCGTGTCAGCAGTGCGCCGCAACTCAGCGGGATTAGGATGCGAAAAACGCGTTGTGCGCGAGTTCCCAGCCAATGGTGGTCAGCGGACCGTGTCCGGGGCAAATCACGGTCTCCCTCGGTAAAGTGAAAAGCTGCTCACGGTTGGTGCGCAGCGCGTCGGCGTAAGAAACCATTCCACCGCCCATTGACGCCGCAAACAGTGCGTCACCCACGACCGCGACCGGTTTCTTCAGCCCTTGAATGATAAAACTGGTGCCGCCTTTTGAGTGGCCCCATGTCAGGCGGCTTTGGATGCGCAAACCGCCCGCGGCCCACGTGCGACCTGCTGCGAATGACTCCGCACCATCGAGCGGTTCACGTTCGTTCACAAACGCTGGAGCCCCGGTTTTTGAGCAGAGCCGGTCGAGCTCAAAGATATGGTCACCGTGCGTGTGCGTGATCAAGACAGCCTCGAGCTTCAATTTCTCCTCAGCAATGCAATCCAGCATCGAGGTGCAGTCTGCTCCCGTATCAAACGCGAATGCCTCGAGACTCACCGGATCCCAAACAAGGTAGCTGTTTACCAGCATGTCTTCAAACGGCGTCGAAAATGCGCGCAGCCCGGCGGGTGCGCTTTCATGTGGCACGGCGCTTCCACCAGCCAGTGAAACCAACGCATTCGCATTGAGGTTCAGTACTGGTGCAATCTGCATTGCGACTGATGCGTTCCAATCCCCGCAGCGCAGCGCCTGCACTTCGCCAGCGGAGCAATTAACGCGCTCCGCTACGCATGCATCAGATAGCACCATTCCGCGCATGGCTTTAGTAATCACGTCGGCAAACGTATCTTCGAGTGGCGGCTGTTTAGTCATGCCTGTTTCGCTTGTGAATGAATCTCAGTGCGCCGCAGTTTGCTCCGTGGCAGGGGCGGGTTCTTTCGGAATCCGAAGCGCAATAATGCAGAGGAACGAGAACCCGATCAGCGCAGCGCCCCACGAGAACGCGGTTACGTATCCGCTCTGCACAGCGTCGAGCACTTGATGCGACAAAGGGCGTGCGAGACTTGAAAAATCAGCAGGCAGCGGAAGGATTGCGAGGGTTGGGCCGAGGAATCTGCCGAGACTTCCCGCCGCAGACATCAGTCCCATCACTCTTCCCTGAGCGCTGCCGTGTACGTAACGTGAAGCCATTCCGCTCAAAGTAGGCGTGAGCAGCCCGTTTCCAACGGCCATCAATGCGCAGCTTCCAAGAAAAGCTCCCACTCCTGAAACCCGCGGTAGCCAGTACAGGCTCGCCGCAAGTAGAAGCGCTCCCATCAAGGCGATCTGTTTCTCCACGTTGCGTACAAGCAGTCTTCTGAGCAGGCCACCCTGCACAATCACCGCAAGGATCCCAACGTACGCGAACGCGTAGCTCGTTTCGCGTCCACCCCATTGGAAACGGTCGCCGCAGAACAACGCGAACAGCACATGAATGAATGCAAAGCCAGTGGTTGAAACCAGAGATGCAAACAGCAGAAGCGAAATAAACGGGCCCTTGGACTCGCGGAAAATCCCGAAGATAGGCGCGGAGTCGCCCCGATTGTCGCGCGCTTGAGCTGGATAAGTTTCCGGCAGATACAACAACACCAGCAACGCATTCACCAGCGACAGCGCGCCTGCAAAGTAGAAAGGTGCCTTGTGGGAGTAGCTCACCAAAAGCCCCCCTAGCGCAGGCCCCATGATGAACCCCAGCCCAAAAGCTGCTCCGATGATCCCCATGGCTCGAGAGCGCTTGTCTGGCGGGGTCACGTCGGCCACGCACGCTTGTGCCGTCGCGATGTTGCCTCCGCTGGCGCCATCGATGATGCGTCCAAGAAAGAGCATCCAGGCCGTTTCCGCCATTCCAATCACAAA
>JBILLC010000374.1:0-3320 GCA_044376275.1 Chthoniobacteraceae bacterium
GGCTGCCGTCCCAACGATGCTAAACAAAAGCACTGGCTTTCGACCGATTCGATCCGAAAGCCTTCCAAACAGGGGCGCAAACACGAGTTGAACCAGCGAAAAGCTGCCCACCAACAGCCCGAGTTCCGTGGGGGAAAGCTGAAAAGACTTACTCGCGTAAACAGGAAGGACCGGAATCACGATTCCGAACCCTACCATGCTGATGAATACGGTTAGAAAGATGAGACCTAGGGGCGAACGGGAAGACGGCATGGTGATAGGCCCACGAGTCTGGTTCAGCCCGCCCCTAACAATCAATCCCGCATCCCAAACTGAGCCGAGAAAAACTCCGCACCCGGCTCGGCCCGCTACGGTTTCTTCAAAGCTAATTTTTTGGAGGCGACTAGGTTTTCGGGGCAAATCGCTTCCGGTACTCCAAGGGTCGGAGCCCAGTGGCGGATCTAAATGCCCGGCTGAAGTGGCTCTGGTCATAGAACCCACATTGCTGCGCGACGTCCCCGACCTGAGCCTGCCCCAGTTCCAACAACCGACGGGCCATGAGAAGTCGCACCTTCAGCAAATAATCCGTGGGTGACATTCCGAAAAGACGGCGGAACTCCCTCTGCAACTGGCTGACAGAAAGATGGGCCTGTTTGGCGAGCTCATCAACCGAGACGTTCTCGCCAAAGTGTTCGATCACATACTTCATCACCGGAGTCAGTCGCTGAGAGTGCCCAGGAGCGTTTTGAAGCTGACCGTGGGGCTGCATCAGTCCGATGAGGCCGACCACGTTTCCCCCAAGATCCCGCAGTGGGTGTTTGCTACACAAGTGCCAGCCCGGAGTCCCCTTCGCCGATGCGACAAGCCACAATCGCTGCGTCAGCGCTTGGCCCGATCGAAACACCTCCCGATCCTCCTCTTGATACTGCGCTGCAAGCGCAGGTGGGTGAAAATCAAAGTCATTGCGTCCAATCATCTCGCTTTCATGCTGCAACCCATGCAGCTCAAGCTCCTCACGGTTTACGCTCAAAAAGCGGTGCTGTGCGTCTTTCACGAACAGGCACACCCCGCGCAAGTTCTGAAACGCATCGAGCCATTGTTTTTGATCCCCAAGGCTGTTGAAGAAACGCTCCGAGATTGAGGCGTACTGATCCGGTGACATCGGGCTCTTATACAAAAGACGCACGCGAGGAGCAATCCGCGCCGCAGCTGCCCACGCGCTGTGACCCTCTGTGACGAGCTTCGGGGGCAGCGCGATCAGCCTGGGACCGCGGAGCCCCAGCTCCGCATCGTGCAACAAAGACGACTCAAGCACCCGCAACAACAGTAACTGAACACCCTAGCGCACCACGCATTTCTCGAGCTCACCGCGCAGTCGCTCCTCCTGCAGCTGCTTACCAATGAACACAAGCTGGCTGCTGCGCGCCTGACCTTTTTCCCACAACTTGTCCCACAGCAAAGTGAACCGGTTGTTCACTCCGTGAAAAACAGCGCGGCGGGGATTGTCTTTGATCCAGAGAAAGCCCTTCGAACGATAGATCTTCTCCCGATCCGACATCTCCTGCACAAACAACTCCAGCGCTTCAATACTGAAAGGTTTGTCAAATTCGAACGATATCGAGTTGATCTCGTGATGATGCCGCTGGCTGAGTTCGTCTAAAAATTTCGGATCGACTGCAAGTTTCTGATCTACGTCAAAAGCATGCATGTCCAGAAGCTCGCTGAGGTTTGCCTGGGACTGGTTTGTCCTGAAGAGCGTGGCCTGTGCGTTGAGCTCCCTTACCGCTGCTTCCGCTTTAGCAAGCGCCGCTTCGTCGACGAGGTCTGTTTTGTTGAGCAGAATAAAATCCGCCATTGTGATCTGTTCGCGCGCAGTTTCAGTCTCCTTCAGCTGCTTAAGGATCTGTTCGGAATCCACCACCGTGATGATCGAATCCATGCGAACTAGCTGCTGGAGTTGGGGAATGTTCAGGAACGTTTGCGCGATCGGTCCCGGCTCGGCGATACCCGTTGTTTCAATGAGTAGGTAATCAAAGCCGCCCTTTTTTAGAAGATTCTGCACACCCTTCACCAAATCCTTCCGAACCGTGCAGCAAAGGCAGCCGTTGCTCATTTCGACAACTTCCTCCTTTTGGGTTTCCACCAGTTGACCATCCACGCCGATCTTGCCGACCTCGTTGATGATCACTGCAAATTTGTATTTATGCTGCTGTTTTAAAATGTAATTTAAAAGCGTGGTTTTGCCGGCACCGAGAAAACCGGTGAGGATACTAACGGGGATTGGCTTTGTGGCAGTCATAGGAACACCTATACCCTTGGACGGGATGGCTCCCGTTCGCAAGAGCTGCGTGCACCTTATTGAATTTTCCCAAGGCATTCCCCATTTCCTCTGGCATGATCCTGTGGAGACCCCTCTCCAATGCTCACAACTCACGAACGTTTTATGAAGGCGGCCCTGCGCGAGGCGGAGCGCTGGACTGGATGCACAAGCCCGAATCCTGTCGTCGGTGCGGTCATTGTCAAAGGGGGGCGAATCCTCGCTCGCGGGGCCCACGAAAGGGCTGGATCTCCTCATGCCGAGGTGATGGCGCTCAAAAATCTTCATACGCTTTCCTCCAACGGGCCCGCGCGAGGTGCCACCCTATACGTCACCTTAGAGCCTTGCTGCACCCATGGGCGCACCCCGCCTTGCACGGAAGCGATTCTTGAAGCGGGCTTCACACGCGTGGTTATCGGGACGCTTGATCCTAATCCATTGCATGCCGGGCGCGCAGTGCAAATCCTTGAAACAGCCGGAGTCGAGGTAATGGTTGGCGTGTTGGAAAGCAATTGCGCTGCAGCTAACCGCGCTTTTTTTAAACGAATCACCACTGGCACACCTTGGGTGATTGCGAAGGCGGCCATGAGTTTGGACGGACGCATGACCCGTCCTCCCGGCGAAGGGCAGTGGATCACCGGCCCTGCCGCGCGCGGGGACGCACATCGGTTGCGCGCTAGTGTGGATGCAATATTAGTGGGCGCTAATACGCTCCGGATGGATAACCCAAGACTCACGATCCGCGGCGTTCCAGTTCCCGCGCACAAGATACAGCCGTGGCGCGTGGTGTTGTCGCGCTGTGCCAGCCAGCTTCCCAAAGATGCTCATCTCTTCACCGATGAACACAAAAACCGCACGCTCGTGTACTCTGGAAAATCTCTCGGTGATGTGTTGGACGATTTGGGTGCGCGTGGGGTGAATTCTCTTTTGGTAGAGGGCGGTGGCGAAACGCTAGGTGCCTTCTTTGACGCGGGCCTCGTGGATGAAGTTTGTTTCTATATGGCACCGCTGATCTGTGGCGGAC
>JBILLC010000058.1:0-8256 GCA_044376275.1 Chthoniobacteraceae bacterium
CGGAGCGGGTTCCCATTGAATTTCCGCCCATTAGGAGAGACTACGCTCTGGAACACTGGATGCTTTAGCCGCCCGTTGAGCCGGCGATTCCGCCGCATTGATTCCAGCGTACGATTCCAACGCACGGATTCTGCCGCTTGCCTCCCCTTTTGATTTATTACCCAGGTTGGGGATGCTCCAACGCAACCGCAGACGCATCCACCGGAAGCGATCGTTGTTTCCGACGAGCGCCAACACAAATCCCCCTGTGGGCCCGGGGCGACAAGATCGCGGCAGTAAGGGATTGATGCGTTGATGGGTTTTCCGATTTGATAGTACCCCGCACTGGCCCCTGACATCGCGGCGCACTGAATTGATTTTTCAAAGAAACTC
This sequence comes from Chthoniobacteraceae bacterium, assembly GCA_044376275.1. Lineage (GTDB taxonomy): Bacteria > Verrucomicrobiota > Verrucomicrobiia > Chthoniobacterales > Chthoniobacteraceae > Chth-196. The sequence continues at coordinate 373 of JBILLC010000058.1, forward strand.
CACCCATGAAATTGTTTATCCCAGGTCCCGTTCAGGTTTCAGACAAAACATTCGCCGCCTTCTGCAAACCCATGATGGGACATCGGAGCGGGGATTTTAAAAAGCTCTACGGCGGCATCCAATCGCGCCTTCAGGAACTGTTTCAGACCAAACAGCCCGTGTTCCTCTCAACTTCCTCGGCCTGGGGCGTGATGGAGGGGGCTATCCGGAATTTGGTGGGTACGGGCAAGGTGCTGAACTGCATGTGCGGCGCCTTTTCTGACAAATGGTTCGACGTATCCAAGCGTTGCGGGAAGGAGGCGGTTGCGCTGCAGGTCGAATGGGGGCAGCCCATCCGGGGCGAACAAATCCGCCAGCACCTCAAACAGGGCGGATTCGACGCGGTGACGCTCATCCACAACGAAACCTCGACCGGCGTCATGTCACCGATTGCGGAAATCGCCGAAGTGATGCGGGAGTTTCCGGAGGTGCAGCTCATTGTGGACAGCGTCTCCTCTTTTTCAGTGGTGCCGATCGCGATGGACGCACTCGGGATCGACGTCTTGCTCACTGGTTCTCAGAAGGCTCTGGCGATGCCCCCGGGCCTCGCGCTTTTCGCAGCCAGCAAAAAGGCCATGGAACGTGCAGCCGCCACCCAGGGGCGCGGCTACTACTTTGATTTCGTCGAGTTCCAAAAAAACCAAGCCGAAGACATGACACCGTCGACACCGTCGATTTCGCACATTTACGCACTGGCTTCAAAGCTCGAGGACATCTTCACCGAAGGCGTGGAAGCACGCCACGCGCGGCATGCAGCCACAAACGCTCTGGTGCATCAATGGACGCGCGACAAAGGGTTTGAATTTTTTGCACCGGAAGGCTACCGGTCCAAGTCACTGACCTGCATCGCCAACAACCGCAACATTGACGTCGCAGCAATGCTCGCGACTTTGAAAGCCAACAGTGGATTCATCATCGACGGCGGTTACGGCAAGCTGAAGGGAAAAACTTTCCGTCTCTCGAACATGGGCGACGAAACCCTGGAATCGGTGGGTGAACTTTTATCGGCACTCGACAAGGCTCTACCCGTCTAAATCGCAGACTGTAGCTCTGATCGCAAGCCTTGATCGCGTGCGAGATCGCGCACCATTCACTTCAGATTCATTTCACAACCCTCAGCAACCAAACCCAAACACACCATGTCCGTACTCGTAGGAAAAACCGCACCCGACTTCAGCGCCGCAGCCGTGATCAACGGAGGCGAACTCGTATCAGCATTCACCCTCAGCCAGTTTAAGGGAAAGAAAAACGTGGTGCTTTTCTTCTACCCGAAAGACTTCACCTTTGTATGCCCTACCGAGCTGCATGCGTTTCAGGAAAAGCTCGCTGAATTCGAAAAACGCAACACCGCCGTGATCGGCGTTTCAACCGACACCGAGCAATGCCACTGGGCTTGGCTGCAGACCCCAAAGAACCACGGGGGAATCCAAGGGATAAAATACCCTCTGGTGGCGGACTCGAACAAAACCATCTCCTCGGCATACGACGTTCTCAACGGTGAATTTGGGGTGGACGAGGACGGAAACCTGTCCGCCTCGAGTGAAATGATCGCCTACCGTGGACTCTTTCTGATCGACAAAAACGGAGTGGTCCGCCACCAACTAGTGAACGACCTGCCGCTTGGCCGCAACGTGGACGAAGCACTTCGGATGGTGGACGCCCTCACATTTTTTGAGACCAACGGCGAAGTGTGCCCGGCCAATTGGTCCGCAGGGAAGGACGGCATGAAGGCGGACTTCAAAGGGGTCGCGGACTACCTCTCAAAACACTGACACTCAGCGCGCGCGCTTAGTGCGATTCCCGAGGTGATCCCTACTCCTTTTGCTCAAATCACCCGGGACTCGCCCGGGCTCACCCCAGAACAAGTCGCGCAACTCATTGGCAGCGCTTTCCCCGCGGACGTTTTCCGCGGGAAAAAACTGCTGTTGATCATTCCGGACGCCACGCGGACCTGCCCGGTGGGGCTTCTTTTTCAGGTGCTTCACGCGCAGCTTGGAGGGGTGGCAAGGCGCATCGATATCATGGTGGCGCTTGGAACGCATCAGGCGATGAGCGAGGAAGCGATCTGTGCGCGGCTTGAGATCACTCTGGAGCAGCGCAGGACGCGTTATTCATCAGTGGAGTTCCACAATCATCAATGGGACAATCCCAATGCCCTGAAGCGGATCGGAGTGATTTCCGAGGATGAAATCAGGGAACTTAGCGGCAGTCTGTTTGGAATGGACGTGCCGGTGGACATCAATGCGAAGGTTCTTGAGTACGACCAACTCATCATTTGCGGCCCGGTATTTCCGCACGAGGTGGTGGGTTTTTCAGGAGGGAACAAATATTTGTTCCCCGGGGTGAGCGGGCCTGAAATTTTGGACTTCTTCCACTGGCTCGGGGCGGTGGTGACAAATCCGATGATTATTGGGAACAAGTGGACGCCTGTGCGCAAGGTGGTGGATCGGGCGGCGGGGTTTGTGAGTATTCCAAAGATCTGCCTAGCCATGGTGGTGCATCAGGGGCGGTTGGCGGGGTTGTTTGGGGGCTCGCCCGAGCAGGCGTGGGATCAGGCAAGCGAGCTTTCGCGGAGGCTTCATATCGAGACCTGCGAAAAGCCGTTTCACACCGTGCTTTCCTGCGCACCTCCAATGTATGACGAGATTTGGGTTGGCGCAAAATGCATGTACAAACTCGAACCCGTTGTAGCCGACGGCGGCGAGTTGATCATTTATGCTCCGCACATTCGGGAAGTTTCCCGTACGCATTGGCGTCACATCCGTGAACTGGGTTACCATTGCCGCGACTTTTTCCTCAAGCAGTGGGAGCGCTACAAACATTTCCCCTGGGGGGTGATGGCGCACTGCGCCCATTTGCGCGGCATCGGGACGTTTGAAAACGGTGAGGAGAACTGCCGCATCCGGGTGACGCTCGCGACGGGCATCCCGAAGGAAGTGTGTCAATCAATCAACCTGCAGTACCGGGATCCTCGGAGTATTCGAGTCGAAGACTACACGGACCGCGAGGCCGAGGGCGTAATGCATGTCGCAAACGCTGGAGAAAAACTCTTCCACCTTCGGACACGTCCCGAGTGGGCAAAGGAAATGTAAGGCACGGAATCGGACGCCAACTCCACCGGCTGCGTTCCTCATTCCGTGGCCGGCACGGCGGCAAGCATCGGGTTTTGCACTGATCAAGGGCATCAGCCCATTCCCCCTCACTCTGGACGCAACCGCCCCCCGCCGGGACACGAGTTTCCCTTCCTTGCGCTCGGGGTGATTGCGAGTACCAGTTTCCCATGAACATGAACCGACCCGTATCGGGCAAAATTCTTGTGGGCTCCAAGGGCCTTGGTGTTGCAGATCCCGATCTATTGAGAAAACGCGCATTCGAGATTGCGCAAATCCAAGAGCGCTCAATTCCCGACGTAAGCGACTGGGAGGAGGCAAGCAGGGAGCTGCACGGGCACCGTTTGCCCGAGGGAACCGGCAGTGAAAATGCACGGACCGAGGCAGAGGGTGCAGAGAGCAAGAGACCTCACGGAGCGTTACGCCCCGATGACGAGATCAACGTGGTGGAGGAACTGGTCCGTGAGGGCATGGAGGAAGCCGAACACGAGCGAATGCTGTTAGGCCACAAATCGCTGGAGGAAGAAACGGGTCTGGAGGATTGAGTCAGCCTGAAAAAAGGCGGTCACGGCGGTTTTCGGCAACTCCCTACCACTTCACACGATGGTGGATTGCGCTTGAGGGGCCCCATGAACCTAGGAATCACAATTGGTAGTCCTCCACCTTCAAGCCCAGCCCGGGCATCAAAGCCGCCATTGGACGCTTGTATTCGGGCAGCGTTAAAAGCGCAGCGGGTGGAAGAGCTCAGCGGCTGGGAATGCTGGCGATCCTTAACGGGAGCGCGCCTCGGCGACCTCGCAAATTACATTATACTCCTTGGCATCGCGTACGATGGTGAGTTTGACGCGGGTGCCAGGCTGAACATCAGCAAGCGCCTTCGGTAAGGCGGCTGAATTTTCAAGAATCACACCATTCAAACCGGCGATCACATCACCGGGCTGGAGGCCGGATTTTTCGGCGGGCGAACCGGGCAGGACTTGGGTGATCATCCCGCCGATGGGAGCGCGGAGTCCGAGCTGTCGCGCGAGCTCCGGGGTGAGCGCCATGGTGGAGACGCCGAGGGTCTGCCTCTGCACCCGACCTGTGCGCAGGATGCTTTCCATGGACTGTTTGGCGACATTCGCGGGTATGGCGAAGGAGATGCCCAACCACGTGCCCGTATTCGCCGAATAGATCGCACTATTGATCCCAATGACCTCGCCGCGGAAGTTTAACAGAGGCCCGCCAGAGTTGCCTTGATTGACCGCAGCATCCGTTTGCAAAAACTCAACTCCGCTATCGCGCACCGCGCGCCCTTTGGCGCTGATGATCCCCTGCGTGACGGTTTCCTGAAAACCGAACGGATTGCCAACCGCCAGCACGGGCTGGCCCACGCGCACTAGATCGGAGTCGCCAAAAGCCAGAGCCTCTGCGGGACCCTTGATTTTTAAAACTGCGATATCTGTTCCCGGGTCGCTCCCAACCAAATCGGCGTGCTCAATTCGACCGTCGCTGAGCTGGATTTGAATATCGGACATGCCCGATATGACATGGTGATTGGTGAGGATGTAACCCTCCGATGAGACAATAACACCCGAGCCAAGACCCGTTTTCGTCTGCTCCACCACCCGCTCGCGTGGACCGAAGATTAGATCAAAAGCATCGAGCACATACGGGACGCGCTGCTTGATTTTTGTTTGTGTCGTGATGCTGACCACTGCGGGAACGACAGATTTCACAAGCTCGGCGTAATCGGATTCCAAGGCTTCGAGGGCAGGAAACCGTCCGCGAGAAGGTGTTGCGGCGGGAGCTGGAAGAATGGGCTCCGAGTGGGTTTTGACGAGGGGCTGGAGCGGTTTGAACGGCCGCAGTTGCGCCCACGCAAACATCGAAATGAGAACAATCAACCAGAGAAACGCCCACTTTCGTGACATGAGTTAATGCTATCGTACGCACGAAGATCTGTCCAAAAGAACGCGAATCAACGCATCAGCAGTTTGAACGTCCCCAAACAAACACGGGCCGGAGTGTTTCGCCCCTTGCGAGAGGCTTTTTGGCTGTTGACAGCGCCGCGACTTTCTTAGCCGTTACTTTCAGCGGCGCGGGCCAGCGAGCGGGGCGGACACAAACACCTGCACCTCGGCGGCGGAAACTCTACCGTAGGCATTTCTCGCCACCACCACATATTTTCCGGCGCTCGATACGGAGGTCCTAGCCAACTGGTAAGACTGCCTCGTGCTTCGCTGCACTAATCGCCCATCTTTGAACCATTCGTAAATGATCGGTCCGGCTCCGGAAGCTTGGACGGTCAGCAGTAGCGGCTTTCCGGCCACAACGGGAGCAGGCGCAACAGGTGCCTGTACGATCTCTGGCGGGCCAGGCACCAGCACAATTGCTCTCGAAAACGAGGATCCGTTTTCGTTCAACGCCTCCAGCTCATAAAGCCCGCTGTTGATCCCGCGTAATCCCGAAATCGACAGATTTGGAGAGTCAGCACCGCTCACTGATCCGAAACCTGAGACGCCATTTTTAAGTGTGACTCCGTTGACCCTCCACACATAGCCAGTGGCCCCGGTGACGGAAGCCGAAAGCGAAAGCGATCCTATTCCGACAGGGATTCTGAGCGATTCCAATGGCTTGGAAAATACCGGCGGCTGTCCCACTTTGATTCCATAGACCCACGCGCGGTCCAAACCTTCGCTCAATGCGGCATCCTTTTGGTAACGAAACTCAACCCTTGAAGTTCCTCGGGGAAGGACGACTTTACGCTGCTCCCAAGACGACTCACCGCTCAAGACGACCAAACTGCGCGAGGTTCCAGCGACAACAGGTCTTCCATTCACTAGCAACTTCAATTGATCACGCCGTGGCTCGCTGGAGGTTTTCCAGTAAAAACTCAACACGCTGGGGCCATTTGCATAAAACTGCATCACACTCTCGGAATTATTTGCGACCCGCCCGCTGGCGGCCACCAACCCCTCTTGTCCATCCGCGCGAGTCGCACGCGCTCCCACCCACGGCGCCGAAAGGGTTGTCCTCAAATCATCAAGACCAGGAAGCGCCTCGGCCAGAGTGATTGAAGCGGGTTCCACATTTAGTCGCAGGAACCGCGACGCCTCTCCCGCCCAGTTTGATGCAACAACCTTGATCGACCAAGTACCGGGTCGGACTGGTGTTCCCGCAATCTCCAGTTTTGCGGCGTCAAAACTTATTCCCGGAGGCAAGGTGTTGGCGTCTACGGCCACATCGGCCCCGTCAGAAACTTGCACGTTGAAAACAAAAGGAATCCCTACCGTCCCAGAGGCTTCGAAAGCGCCCGCCAAAACCGGAAGCGGAACAGGATCGATCAAGGACCCCAACAGTCGATAGCCACCCACAGAGCCGTAAGCAGGATATCCAAGCGTGTAACCGCCCACGGGCTTCTCTCCATTCGCAGCGGAACGAACCAACAACCTGTAAGTACCCGCCGCCAGCACTTTACTCAAAGAAGCACCAAGCGCATCAGATGGATTGGAAATCGCCAGCGTCGGCCCGTCGGAAGCATTTGAAACATTCTGCAGCTCGATCTGAAGATCCGCGTTGGAGTAGGAGTTGACCGAGGCCGATGGCATTACGGATGCCGAGAAAGATCCCCCCGAGGTTGAAAACTGGAAAGCATGCGGCTTCAAGGAATCCGTCAACACGCCGGAAACGTTGTAACTACCTGACTGCGATTCGAGCACTTTCACAAGCTCAGCATGGCCACTCATGCCAATGCCATTCGCTGCCTTGCCGAGGATCGCAAGGTCATCCTCCGTATTGTTAGCATTCGCGTACTCGCCCCTGCTCCATTGAGTGAGAGACTTGGAGTAGCTCATTCCCATGATGGGAGCCCAGCTGGTGGGATTACTCAAGGTCCCTCCGTTTCCGCCGTAATACTGTGTGGAACTTGTGCCGTCGTGGCTGAGCCCCAGCGTGTGACCAACCTCATGAGAGATCGCCTCTGCCACGGATTTGGCGCTCAAGGTAAACACCCATGCGGGAATGGTTTCGCTGAAGGAGAGGCCCGCACGGCTCCAACTGTCGGTGAACGCCACGCCTCCACCGTCTGGATAGGCGGTGTCGGTCGGCGTCACAATCACCCGCATCCGCCGGCCAACCTTGGCAACGTCATAGTCCGCTCTCCGCGTCGTGAAAGTAATGTCAAATGGCGCGTAGTCCTCGGCAACTCTGGCCATCACTTCCTTGATTTCCGTTGGCGTCAATGAAGACGGCGCAGCGTTGATGACAGCACCTTTGCTCCAAGAGGGATCGCTCACCCGCTCACCATCAAAATCCACGTAAACCACCCCCGTCGCCCCGGGACGAGTGTCTATCTCGGGAACGACTCCACCGCTCGAAATTTTTACCCCAGAAACGTCGTCAATGGCAGCAGCAGCGGCCGAGGGCATCTCGGAATCAATATTGGGATCAGCCTGCACCCCTTTCATTGCCGGCCAACAAACAACCGCGGAAAGACGACGCTCAACCATCACAACCTCCCCGTTTTCCTCGGTCACAATCTCAATAGCCAGCTCGGACTCCGGCAGCAAAATCAACCCGAACACCCGTTGGAAATTTGTACTCAGCGTAAACGAACCATCCATCCCTGAAAGCGCACCGCCGAAGCGCAGCCAACCGTGTTCCTCCACTCGCAGCCCTATCTCGGCGGGAATTCCCTCTGAATCAAAGGAGGGCAACGACAGTATGTTTCCGTTTTCGAGCGCAAGCAAACCCT
>JBILLC010000142.1:0-5855 GCA_044376275.1 Chthoniobacteraceae bacterium
TTTCATGCTGGATGGGAATTTGCAGTTTTCCCGCGACAGCCATGAGCCGCTTGACCACCTCGGGATGATTGCAAGCGCCGTGAGTCAAGGTCGGCCCGCCCGCGAGCGTCACATCGCCATGCTCGTCCTGTGAAATCCCAGGTGTATCCGTTGCGTGGGTCACATCCAGAACCACACAGACATCGGGGCGCAACCGGTGAGCGGCCATTTTCGCCCCATGTCCCCCGATTTCCTCCTGAACCGCGTTCACTGCAAAAACGTGCGCGCGGCTCTTCTGCGCTTTTAAACGCGAAACGACTTGGGAAAGGATGAATCCGCCGATCCGGTTATCCAGAGCGCGACCGGAAATCCGATGCTCCCCCAACCGCTCCACTCCATCCGCGTAAACCGCAGGGTGTCCGACGCGGATCCCAAGCGCCGCCACCTCGTCCGCAGATGAGGCGCCCACATCGACATATAATTCGTGCACCTTTGGCACCTTCTCCTCGGCCATACCTTTTCTAAGGTGAATCGCAGTATTACCGACCAACCCCCTTACGGGCCCGTTGCCGCCTAAAATATTAAGCCGGCGTCCGCGCGCAGTCGCACAATCCGAGCCGCCGATCCGGTCAACTCGCACGAAACCCTCTTTGGTGATCCGCTTGACGATGAACCCGATTTCATCCGCGTGGGAGGCGAACATGATCCGAGGCCCTTCGCCTGCAAGCTCGGCCCACGCCGTTCCGTATGCGTCCGACTCCACCGCATCAGAAACCGGACGCATGTAATCCATCCAAAAACGCTGTCCATCGGCCTCGAATCCAGTCGGGCTGGGGATTCGCAGCAACTGCATCAAAAACTCGATCGCTAATTCGTCCATTCCTTCAATGAATGAGAGAACGGCGCTTTTTCGATCCTTTTCTTCGCCGCGCCCGTTAAAAGGGCCGCCTACAGCCCTTTTTCTCGATTGCTCAAGAGCGTTTCCAAAATTGCCAACGCCCGGCCCGCCACCTCATCAGCACCAACGGATGCATCAATCACCCGGATGTATGGCCTCTTGATGGACAGGAACAACTCCCGGGCGCGTCGGAGCGCGTCCAATTTTTCGAACTCATCCGCTGCATCGCCCCTCGCGCGGACCCGCTGAAGTGTCTGTTCCGGATCACAATCCAGAAGAAAAACCAGGTCCGGCTCTGGAGCAAACTCCTCGTTGCGCCGCAAAACCTCCTCAGGGTCGGCGCCCCGCGCCCCCTGATAAGCAGCACTCGAAATGTAGTAGCGGTCCAGAAGCACCACCGACCCCTTTTTGAGCGCGGGCCGGATCAACCCGCTCACATGCTCCTTTCGATCCAGCAGAAACAACTCCAACTCCTGCTCGAGAGGGAGACGCCCTGTGCGTGCTGAATCACGCAACCTCGTCCCCCATACTCCGTTGGTGGGTTCGCGGCTGACCACGCAGCCGAGGCCGCGCGCTTCGCAGTCAGCCTGAAGACGACGCAACAACGTACTCTTGCCAGTGCCGTCCACGCCCTCAATGACGATTAAAAAACCGCGCAAGTCTTTTTCATTCATATCGATTTTGCGCTGATGCCAGGGGCAAATCGGCTGAAGGGGCAAAGCCCCGGCTGAGTCCCTTGCAGTCTCGGGGGCAACACCAAGCGGAGCTGGAGCACCGCGCCCAAAGGGGAGCCCCCCCGGAGGCTTGTCGGTTCGGTTGAGAGCAGCCATTAAAATTCATATACTACTTTATACCAGCTACTTGAAATCCTTCCAGCTCCAGCGCCTCCCTCACCTTCGATGGCTGGTCACCCTGCAGCTCAACCACCCGCCCACGCACAGTCCCACCGCAGCCACATCGATTGCGCAAACGCTTCGCAAGCGCCTCGATCGCCAAATCCGTGTGCTGCGCTCCAAACCCATCGATCGCGATCACGGTTTTCCCACCCCGATGCGCGGTGAGACGACTCAGCACGACGCGTCCGGGCTTGGCAGACTGGCTGGCCCCCTCAATCTGCTTGGCTTCTTGGCCTCCGGTCGTTGCAGGCGGCACAAACTCCGGCAAGCCCGGCAACTCGAGTCCAGCAAACGCACCAACCATCCCACCAGAGGGACCATTCACCGGGATTTTGGGCTTGGGACGCGACATTGTTCGAAATTGCCTGGCACCGATTCAGAGGGACGCAGCGCCCATCGGTCAACGGATAAAACCGTCTCCGCCCCCTCCGCGATATCCTTCTCCATCTACCGGCGCTCAGCACTCCGACGAGGTTTTGTGAGGCCGGCCGCGGCATGGAATTGCAGTAAGTTTCAAAACGCCGCGTGTTCGCCTTTGCTTTAAGCGTCTTTTTCGCGTTTTTAATAGGGTTGCAACACACCCCGATGAAAGTTTCAGACCTCAGAGGAATCCTTCAGTACGTGCCGCGGTTTCGCGAAAAGATTTTCGTGGTAGCGTTGGATGGAGAAGTGGCGGGCTCACAGAACCTTGGGAACCTGCTTTTGGATCTGGCGGTTCTACGGTCGCTGAGCATCAAAGTAATTCTCGTACACGGTTGTGGGGCGCAATTGCTGCAGCTCTCGCATGAGCGTGGCGTGCCCGTCACCAGCTCGGACGGCACAGGCGTAACCGACGAGCCCACGCTGAAACTCGGGATCGAGGCATCGCACATTGTGCTGCAGGAGCTCATGCAAGGCCTGGCCTCGGTGGACCTGCGCGCTGCCTACGCGAACGTGATTGTCGCCCATCCAGCCGGCATTCTCAACGGTGTCGACACCTTGTGCACCGGCCGGGTGGAACGGGTCGAAACAACAACCCTGCAGACTTTCCTGAACGAAGGCATCATTCCTGTCATTCCCCCGATCGGATTCGACGGAGAGGGAAGAACCTTCCGTGTGAACTCCGACTCCGTTGCGCTGGAGGTCGCCGAGGCGATCAGGGCGCTGAAAATCATTTACCTCGCGCCTCAGGGCTCGCTCAAAATAGCCGATCAGCTGGTTCGGCAGCTTTCAGTCTCTGAAACCGAAGACATTGTTCGGAAACGCCGCAACGTTTTGGAGCCCGCTCAAGTTTCAAAACTCGAGCATGCGGCCAAAGCGTGCAGAGGTGGGATCACGCGTGTGCACCTGCTCGACGGGATGCAGAATGAAGCGCTTTTAAGCGAGATTTTCAGCCACGAAGGAATCGGCACGATGGTGTACTCAAACGAGTACCAACAGATGCGCAGGGCACTGAAGAAAGATGTCAGGGCCCTGATGGTGCTCATCAAAGAATCCATTGCGAACGCCGAGTTGGTCAAACGCACAAGGGCCGAACTCACGAGCATGCTGGACGACTACTGGCTGCTCGAGATCGACCGAAATCTAGTTGGCTGCGTGGCTTTGCATTTCTATCCGGAGTCCCACGCCGCCGAGCTTGCGTGTCTGTACGTGGCCAAAAGCCACGAAAGTCAGGGATACGGACAAAAACTCATGGCGTTTGCCGAACAACTCGCAGCCAAAAAAGGTGCGTCCTGTCTGTTCGCGCTTTCCACCCAAGCCTACAATTTCTTCCAACAAAAAGGCGGCTTCACCGAGGTTAGCCCGGAGGAACTGCCGCCTGAACGGCGGAAACGGTGGGAGCTCAGCGGGCGTAACTCAAAAGTGATGCGCAAGGCCACGCAGATCGCGGCAGGCGCAGGCGCGGGGGCATCGGGCGCTTCCGCGGGTGCATCTCAAGAAAATTAATCGCAATGACCGCAATGGCCGCGATTAACGGCCTCGGACACTCCTCGCCGAGCACGCGCAGCGAGGGTGAATCATCGACAGACGTGCAACTCAAAAACACCCCTCATGAATTCACTCTGGATTGATGGTTTGGTCGTCCTCGCCTACTTCGTGATCATCATCACCATCGGACTGCGCGTGGGCCGCGAGGATCAGTCGATGCGATCTTTCGCAATTGGCGACCGCAACATTCCCTGGTGGGCCGTGCTGGCGTCCATCCTCGCAGCCGAAATCAGCGCGGCAACATTCCTCGGGGCTCCCGGCGAGGGCTATGAGATGCGCAACTTCACCTACGCGCAGCTCGCACTCGGAACCATCCTGGCTCGGATCATCATCGCCGCTGTGTTCATCAAGCCCTTCTACGAATACAGGGTCATTTCAATTTACGAATACCTCTCGCTGAGGTTCGGGAGGCGGACCCGCAACGCGGCATCTGCGGTTTTTCTAGTGACGCGCGCGCTGGCCAGCGGCACACGACTTTACGTGGCCGCGATCGTGCTGGTGATGGCATACGAACTGTTCACGGGCACTTCGCTCCAGCCACTGGACCAGGTTGCGGTTTATTGCGGAGCGCTTTTTATTCTCACGTGTATCACCGCAATCTACACCGCCGCCGGCGGCATCAAGGCGGTTGTATGGACGGATCTCATCCAGGCCTCGCTCATGTTCGGCTCGCTCGGGTTCGCCATCTGGAAAATCCTTGAAACCATTCCAAACGGCTGGCAAGGCGTGACGGCCACACTCACGGGGCCGAAAGACTTCAGCATTTTTGATTTTGGAGTCACTCCCGGTGCGGGGTTCGCCGCAAATTTGCGTTCCATTCTTGAAAGCGAATACACGATCTGGGCGGCGTTGATAGGATCGACATTCACCACGATGGCAACGCACGGGACTGACCAGGACATGGTCCAGCGAATGCTGACTGCGCGCGACCATCACCGCTCCCGTGCTTCGCTGATTCTTTCAGGCCTCGCGGACCTGCCTCTGGTGCTGTGCTTCCTTTTGGTCGGAATTCTCCTCTGGGTGCACTACCAGCAACCCCACAAGGACGCGCCCTTCGCATACTTTATCGTTCACGAACTGCCGCCGGGCATCCGCGGAGTGCTGTTCGCGGGAATTTTTGCAACCGCGATGGGCTCACTAAGCACCGCACTCAACGCGCTGGCGACAAGCTTCACGGAGGATTGGTACAAAAACTTCTTCCGCCCAAAAGCGACCGATGCCCAGGTGCTCCGGGCGGCGAGAATCAGCACGATTGTGTTTTCAGTACTGCTGATCCTCATAGGCGCTGCGACGGCCTACGCGAAAATCATCCTGCATGCCCGCATCATCCCCATCGTGCTAGGCATCTTTGGTTACACCTACGGCTCGCTCCTTGGGGTTTTTCTCGTGGGGTTGCTCACCAAAAAACGGGGCAGCGAGGCAGGCAACCTCGCGGCGATGGCGGCCGGTTTTGTGTGCGTCGCAATTCTAAGCGGTCTTCATAACGATCTCTGGACACTGGCACATCCCGCGGCCGCAGCAGGAGTGCCCATCGCCCCGCTCTGGGCGCCCGAATGGCTGCCACGGATTGAGTTTCCATGGCGTGTCGCCTTCGGTTCCGTAGTGACTTTTTCGGTCGCGATGCTTTTCCAAACACCGGACGCGCAAATCCAAACCGCCAGAGACCACCTCCTCCGGACTAACTCTCCGGATTCGGAAAAAGATGACGGCTCAAATAAAACTCTTGCGTAGATGAAAGACCATGTGAGGCGCCCGAAAAGTCCGGTATCGCCCGTCTTTTAAGGTCAGAGCCCGCCCGGAGACCGCTTTTTTAGCCGCCCCAGATTCGCTTGTAGCTAATTTTCGGGGGCTTGCGATCGGTCGAATCGGCGTCAATTCGAAAGCGAATCAAAACTGTAAATTTTAAGCGATTTCACCGCCCTTTTTCCTTGTGCGAGAACGGAACACTTTTAACCTCCACGCCCCGCGCCGGAGCCACCGAAAACCCACTGTGAATAACTTGCGAATAACTGTGCATAACACGAGCAAACTCCTCACAAGTCCCCGAACTAAGGGACCTTAATGCGCAACCGTCCTGTCACAATACTGACACCTCAGCCTCACCCGCAATTTTT
>JBILLC010000059.1:0-8202 GCA_044376275.1 Chthoniobacteraceae bacterium
GTTTTCGGGTCACGGCTTGGTTCCGAGATTTTTCCGCAGATTGATGCCGGTCAGATTCAGCTGCGGTTCCGCGCCCAGACTGGGACGCGCCTGGAGATCACCGAGCAGATCGCACAACGAATTCTGGCGGTGATCGCTGAGGAGGCCGGGTCAGACCAAGTGTCGATCACCATGGGGCTGATCGGTGTGCATGCGTCCAATTATCCCGTGAATCTGATTCACCAGTGGAACAGCGGGCCCGAGGAGGGAATGCTGCAAGTGCAGCTTAAGCGGGGCACGCCCGTGCGCGTGGCTGAATTGCGTGAAACCCTGCGCGCCCGCTTCGCAAGGGAACTTCCCGAGGTCCGGCTCTCGTTCGAGCCTGCGGATATCGTGAGTCGCGTGATGTCGCTAGGCTCCAGCACGCCGCTGGAAATTGCGGTGAGCGGGAAGGATTTTTCGGCGACGCGGGCACACGCTGAAAAAATACGGACGACGCTTGCTCCCATGTCGGAGCTCAGGGATGTGCACATTGCGCAGACTCTCGATTATCCGAGTGTGAATCTGCAGATCGACCGCGAACGCGCGGGTTTGCTCGGTGTCAGAATGTCAGATGCCACGCGCAGCCTTGTGACTGCAACGGCCAGCAGCCGTTTCACGGTACCGAATTACTGGGCCGATACAAAGACTGGCGTCAGTTACAGTTTGCAGGTGCAGGTGCCGCAGGGGCAGATGAAGACGACCGAGGATTTATTGAATCTACCCGTGTCTGCAGGCTCAGGCCGCTCAGCGTTGATGCGTAGTTTTTCTCAAATCTCCGAAGGCACCGTCGTGGGCCAGTACGACCGGTACAACATGGCACGCACGGTTTCGGTGACCGCAAACCTGCACGGTGCAAGTCTGGGCGAAGTTGCCAAGAAAGTGGAGGCGGCACTCAAGCAGATCGACACGCCCGCCGGGGTGAATGTGGCGCTGCGTGGTCAGGTGCAGCCGTTGCGTGAACTTGAAGTGGGACTAAAGAACGGGCTGGGTATCGCGGTGCTGGTGATCATGCTCGTGTTGATGGCAAATTTTCAAAGTGTACGCCTGCCTTTGGTGGTGTTGAGCACAGTGCCGGCCGTGCTGGTGGGCGTGGTCGGCGCGTTGTGGCTGACGCGTGAAACATTGAATTTACAGAGCTTCATGGGGGCGGTGATGGCCATCGGAGTTTCTGTTTCGAATGCAATCTTGTTTGTGACCTTTGCAGAGCGGGCACAGCGGATGGGTGTGGAACGAAAGCAGGCAGCACTGGAGGGGCTATCCGGCCGAGTGCGCCCGATTTTGATGACGAGCATTGCGATGATGGCAGGCATGGTGCCCATGGCGTTCGGGGGCACGGCGTCCGGGCCGCTTGGCAAGGCGGTTCTGGGAGGCCTTGCTGTCGCCACGTTTTCGACACTGTTTATCTTGCCTGCGGTTTACGCGATTCTGGCTAGCGCGAAAGCAGCTTCAGCGTCTCTGGATCCAGACGACGCGGAGTGCGCGCTTCCCGCACAAGCCGGGCGGCGCGCGGAACCGGCGATGGTCAGCAGCTAGCAATTTCGAACCCACCCGAGAGCTTTATTTTTTCATGATGTTCCACCGATTCAAGCATCCGTCCATCGCCCTCGCCCTCGCCTCGACGTTGGTTTCAGCATTTGGCGCCGCTGAGTTTGCCACGGTTCAGCCGCAGCCTGGCATCATCCATCGCTGGGTCGCGTTGCCCGGGGCGCTGGCGGCTTATCAGCAGGTCAGTTTGCACGCGCGGGTTCCGGGTTATGTGCGGGCGCTCAAGGTCGACAAGGGGGACAAAGTCGCGGCGGGTGATTTGTTGGCAACGGTTGAGGTGCCCGAGCTGGAGGCCGACTTATTGAAGGCTAAAGCGGAAATGGATGCTTCAGAAATTGATGTGAAACGGTTGCGGGAGGCGCGCCAGAAATCCCCGGACCTCGTGCTGCCGCAAAGCGTCGATAATGCGGAGGCCCGGTTCGCGGCCGCCAAAGCATCCGTCACCCGCGGGAGTGTGCTTTTGGAGTTTGCGCAAATCCGAGCGCCTTTCGCGGGCGTGATCGCAAGCAGAGTTGTTGATCCGGGCGCATACGTTTCGCCCAGCAGCGGGCCGTTGCTGCGCGTGGTGGATGATGAAAAGTTGAGGTGCCAGATTCCCGTGACGGAACTGGAAACGCCATTGGTGCAAAAAGGCAAGCCGGTGCGGGTGAGCGTGGACGCTTATCCAGGCCAGGTTTTTGAAAGCGCGGTGTCCCGTATGGGCGGGGTGCTCGATCCGGTTTCACGCACCATGCTCGTGGAGGCCGATCTGGACAATGCGCAGCACAAGTTGATGGCCGGAATGAGTGTCACTGCGCGAATTGCTGTGGAGCGCCACGAGAATGCGATGCTTGTACCGATCGCAGCGATTGTGATGGAGAAGACAAACGCTTTTGTTTTTAAACACGTCGGAGGCAAGGCGGTGAAAACCGCCGTGAAACTTGGCTTTAACGACGGCATGCATGCCGAGGTTCCTGAATTAAAGCCCGAGGACGTGCTGCTATTGGTTGGAACCGCGGCGCTCAATGACGGGCAGCCAGTGACGCTGAAGGCGCCTGCCGTGAAATAATAAACCGCGCGTTGATTGGATCATTGATTTAATTCGTGCCCTCCCCCACTGCCTCATGCGATCACTTCTGATTTTTCTCACACTAGCGGTTGCAGCACATGCGGAGCTTTTCTTTGTGGATCACCGCGCGGTGCTGCGGCTTGCCGGTGCGCGGCACGAAGAGATCGAGTTTGCGCGTTTGCAGCATGTTGTCGCTGTTCAGGAATCCAAACAAGCATGGCAGCGTTTCTGGCCTACGCTCAGCGTGGGCGCGAATTATCGTGGACATGAAGGGCGTCTGCAGGACATCGACGGGTACGTGCGAGACGCGAGCAAACTCAATTACGGTTTGGGCGGAGCACTCGCGGTGGACTGGGCGCCGGGCGATATTTATTACGGGGCCCTTGCTGCAAAACAACGGGCGATCGCGGCGGATCATTTGGTGGAGAAGGTACGGCTCGATACGATTCGGACGGCGACGGAGCGGTATTATGCGCTGTTGAAAGCGGAGGCGTCGCTGGCGGTGATGGCGGAAGACATCGCCATTTCAGAGCGATACTATCAGCAGCTTGAAAGTGCGGTGAAAGTTGGCACTGCATTTCGTGCGGATCTTCTCCGGGTGGGCACACAGCTCGCGAGGTTACGCTTGCTGGTTCGGCTGGGTGAGGAGGAGCTGCAGGTTTGCGCTGCGCGTTTGGCGGAGATCCTGCGGCTCGCTCCGGAAACTGAGCTGCGCTCGGCAAAGGTCGATTTGACGCCGGTGCGGCTCATGAAGGATGAACAGCTCGCCGACTTGGTGGCGCGTGCGCAGGCCAACCGTGCGGAGATCAAGGCGGTCGACGCTGCGGCAGTAGGTTTGGCGCGGGAGCAGGACAGGGTGCGTGTGGGGCCTCTTTTTCCCACGCTTCAAGGAGGTTACGCTGCCGGAGGCTTTGGAGGCGGTCTCAACGGGCGCACCGGCAACTTTGGCGACCAGCAGGATTTCTTTGTCGGGCTTGGATGGAAGGTCGGGCCGGGCGGCATGTTTGACACGACGCGGAACAAGATCGCGGAAACACGGCGCGAATCGGTTGCATTGCAAAAGAGTCGCACGAGGGCCTCGATCGGGCGCGAAGTGGTGGAAGCCGTCGCACGCTCGCAGTCAGCGCATGCGCAGATCCAGATCACGGACGACGCCGTTGCGGCTGCCGAGGAAATGACCAAGCTCGCGGGTGAGAGGCAGGCAAGTCAGGTGGGCGTTGTACTTGAATACGTCATGGCGCGCGATGAATTGCGGCAGGCACGGCTGGCGCGTGTCCGCTCCGTGGTCGATTTTAATTGCGCGCAGCAAGAGCTGCAGATCGCCGTGGGCGATGCGCCCAGGGTCGAGAAATAACTTGGCCATTGCCCTGCGGGCATTCGTTGTAAGACTGGAGCAGTGGCGATATGAAGGCAGCTCCAGTTCAGCGTGAGTACAAGAACAGTGTGGAAACGACGGCACAATCATGTGGTGGCGATGTGCAGATTATTTTGGCAACCATCAACGCGAGGTATATTCACGCTGCTGTTGGATTGCGTTATCTTATGGCGAATCTCGCCGAAATGCAGAGTGTGACGCGCATCCTCGAGTTTGAAATCAAGCAGCGCGCGCTGGATATCGCTGGGGAAATTCTGGCTGTCGGTGCCCGGATTGTTGGACTGGGCGTGTACATCTGGAATGCGGCGCTAACGGCCGAGGTGGTCGCAATCCTGAAAAAAGTTGAGCCCGAACTTGTGGTGATTCTTGGTGGACCGGAAGTCAGCTACGAAACGCATGGACAACCGATTGTTGAATCCGCCGATTACGTCATCACGGGGGAAGCGGATTTGAAGTTTGCGGAAATTTGTCGTGCATTGCTCGCGGGGAGGCGGCCGGACCATAAAGTGATCCACGCTGAATTGCCCGAGTTGTCCAGCGTGCGGATGCCCTACGAATGGTACTCGCATGAGGATCTTCAAAATCGAGTGCTGTACGTCGAGGCATCGCGGGGATGTCCATTTACCTGTGAGTTTTGCTTGTCTTCGCTTGATGTGCCGGTTCGGGGATTCGATCTGGCGCCGTTTCTTGCCGAACTCGAAAACCTCCATGCGCGCGGTGCCCGGACTTTCAAATTTGTGGACCGCACCTTCAACTTGAGCGCGAAGACGAGCCGCGCGATTCTTGAATTTTTTCTGGATCGCTGGGAGGACGGGATGTTTGTGCATTTTGAAATGGTGCCCGATCGTATGCCCGAGGCGTTGCTCGAGTTGCTCGCGCGTTTCCCAGCGGGTGGGGTCCAGTTGGAAGTGGGTATCCAGACTTTCGACGAGGCTACGGCGAAAAACATCAGCCGGAGGCAGAATTACGAGAAGCTCGAGAAAAACTTGCGCTTTCTACGTACCAACACGGGCGTCCATATTCACGCGGATCTCATCGCTGGGCTGCCCGGTGAAACGATGGAAAGTTTTGGGCGCGGCTTTGACAGGCTCGTCGCGTTGGCACCTCAGGAAATCCAGCTTGGGATCCTCAAGCGCCTCAGGGGCACGCCGATTGTGCGGCACGACCTCGAGTGGCAGATGGAATACAGCCCGCATCCGCCCTATGAAATTTTGCGGAATAAATGTTTGAGCTTTGCGCAACTTCAAAGCCTGAGGCGGTTCGCGAAGTTCTGGGATCTTGTGGCCAATAGCGGTCGGTTTACTAACACGCTTCCGTGGGTGTGGCACGGACTGGAATCGCCGTTCGCGGGTTTTATGGAATTCAGCGAATGGCTTGCACAGCGTTTGGGTCGGACGCATTCCATTGCGCTGGTGGCCCTCGCAGAGCATCTTTACTGGTTCGTCCACGAGGTGCGCGGATGCGATGTCGCAGAGATTTTGAAGGGCGACTGGTTCAGGGGCGGGATAAAGCGGGAAAGGCTCGCGTTCCTGCAGGAGTCCGCAAAGCCTGCGCTGGCATCGGTGGGCGGCGCTGCTGGGGCTAAGCGGCAGCGGCGGCACCTAGGATGAGTCTGGGCTTGGCGTTCCCGTGTGCAGGCTTTCGTGCGCCTTCGGAAGCGGTGGGAATCCGCTGTGCTGGCGGTTTGGGACTTGCTTACAGACTTGAAGGATGGGATTTAAGGACTCGAAAAAAGAAGTGCTGTCTCCGCACTCTGGTGACAACTCACCTCGGCACCCTTCAACCCACAATCACTTGTTGTTCCCCGGTTCTATGAAGCTCCGTTCATTATCGTCACTTCTTTTCACATCCGCATGTTTGATTGTGGCAGGTTCAATCGCTCAAGCCGCGCAGACGGTGTTTGTGGAGGCGGAGTCATTTGAAAACCACGGCGGCTGGTCGTTGGACACATCTTTTACCAATGTGGTGGGGTCGCCCTACCTGCTCGCGCACGGGCTTGGTAAAGCGGTTCAGGACGCGACCGGGAATCTTCACATCACTGAAGCGGGTGAATACCGCGTCTGGGTGCGGACCAAGGACTGGGTGGGTCCCTGGAAGGCCCCGGGCACTCCCGGCCGTTTTCAGTTGGTGGTCAATGGCAAGCCGCTGGCCGCCCAGTTCGGAACCGAGGGCGCCGAGTGGCACTGGCAGAATGGCGGCACAGTGAAACTCAAGGCGGGAGCGCAAAAACTCGCCTTGCACGATCTAACCGGCTTTGACGGACGCTGCGATGCCATCTTGTTCAGTAGCGATCCCTCCTATTCCCCACCGGAGGGACAGGCACTGGTCGAGGCGCGCAACAAATGGCTTAACCCCGGCGGCGCACCGGAGGATGCGGGTGAGTTTGACCTCGTGGTCTGCGGCGGCGGTTATGCCGGGGTGGCTGCAGCTATTTCTGCGGCGCGTCAGTCGTTGAAAGTCGCATTGATCCAGGACCGCTTCGTGCTCGGCGGCAACGGCAGTAGTGAGATCGGTGTGTGGGCGCAGGGAGGCACAATGCGAGGCAAATATCCGCATATTGGTGAAATTGTTGAGGAGTTCGCGGACCGCGCACCTGACAGCCCCGGCAGGCCGGAGGATTTTGTCGATGACAAGAAAGAGAAGGTGTGTCGCAGCGAAAAGACGTTGAGTCTTTACCTGGGTCATTTTGTGCACAGCGCGAGGATGGATGCCTCGGGCAAGATCGCCTCGGTACGCGCCCTGGATGTGAAGAGCGGTCGGGAACGCGAGTTTCGCGGAAAGTTATTTGTGGATTGCACCGGCCATGGAACCGTGGGGGCGGCAGCCGGTGCGCAATTCACGATGGAAGAGACAGGCCACATGGGCATGTCAAACATGTGGTACTACCAGCTGGACGAGCAGCCGTCGGCATGGCCTGAAACACCTTGGGCGCTGCCTTTGACGATGGAGGACTTTCCAAAAGTGAAGGAGAGCAAGTCCAAGATCAACGAGAAGCCCTTCCTGAAAGCCGAGTGGTTTTGGGAGTCTGGATTTAATAAACATCCCATCAACGATCTCGAGTTGATTCGTGATTGGAATTTGCGCGCGGCGTTCGGGGCGTTCTCCGCCATCAAACGCGGAGCCAGTGATGACGAGAAGGCGAAGGCGGCGTTGAAGTGGGTTTCGCACGTAGGCGGGCCCCGTGAATCGCGCTTGCTGCAGGGTGACCTCGTGCTTACGCAGGACGACATTGTCGCACAGAAAGATTTTCCAGACGGCATGGTGGCGACCACGTGGGACATCGATTTGCATTACCCCCGCGAGCAATACGCGGCGAAGTTCCCGGACAATCCTTTCATTTCCCGGGCGGAATTCGGCAAACATGTGGATCGCAAAAATGGCTACCCGGTGCCGTACCGGTGCTTCTATTCGAAAAATGTGCCGAACCTTTTCATGGCGGGCAGGAACATCAGTGTGACGCATCAGGCGCTGGGCACCATTCGCGTGATGCGGACTTGCGGGATGATGGGTGAGGTCGTTGGGAAAGCCGCATACATCGCCGTGCTGCACAAATCGGATCCGCGCGGGGTGTATGAAAGGCACCTTAAGGAGCTCATCCAACTGGTGAGCCAGCCTGGCGCCATGCGCCGCGACGGGCTTAATGGGGAGCTGCGCCGGGATCCAAGCATCCCCGATCCCTCCACGCTTGCTGGTGGTTGGATGAATCGGGATCTGCCGCAGTTCGCGACGCACCTTCACAAGGCCATTGGTGAGGCCCCCCAGCCTTTGACGGGCATCGTGATTGACGACAGCAAGGCGAAGCTGATCGGAAAATGGGCATCAAGCCATGGACTTCTCCCGAATGTCGGCGGAGCCTACCAGTACGCTTCCGCAGGCACCGATGCAGAGGCTCGCTTTGAGTTCAAGGTGCCGAATGCAGGTAAATACGAGATCCGCGTGTATTGGGCCGGACACGAGAACCGCGCCTCCAAGGCGCCATGCAGCATTGAACGTCCGGGCCAGTCGCCAGTCACTCTGCGCCTCAACCAAAAGGAGAACTCGCCTGATGGCGCGCATTCGCTCGGCACATTTGATTTCGCAGCAGAAGTCACTAATTCCGTCGTGTTGCGCGCCGCCGGATCCGATGGCACTATTCACGCCGATGCCGTGCAAATTATCCCCGCAAAGTAGCCGCAGTGACAGATTACTGAAACGGCGGGCGGCCGGCTTGGAG
>JBILLC010000060.1:0-8199 GCA_044376275.1 Chthoniobacteraceae bacterium
CTCCTTCACCAAATCAATTCCGTACGCTTCCTCGGTGATGCAATGCTCCACCTGAATGCGCGTGTTCATTTCCATGAAATAGAAATTCCCACGGTTGTCGACGAGGTACTCAATGGTGCCGGCGCCCTCGTATCCCACGGATTTTGCAAGCTTCACCGACGCGTCACCCATGCGGGTGCGCAGATCGTCGCTCATTAGCGGGCTCGGACATTCCTCGATGATCTTCTGGTTGCGGCGCTGCATGGAGCAATCGCGCTCGCCGATGTGCACCACATTCCCATGGCAATCAGCCATCACCTGAAACTCGATGTGATGCGGGTTCTCGATGAGTTTTTCGATGTACACACCCGCATTACCAAAAGCCTTCTCAGCCTCCATGCGCGCGCCGTGGAAACCCTGGACGAGCGAACCATCGTTGTGGGCAGGACGCATCCCGCGCCCTCCTCCGCCAGCAACCGCCTTGATCATCACCGGGTATCCGATTTCACGCGCAATACGCAGCGCATCCTTCTCATTCTCGACGAGCCCCTCTGAACCGGGCGTCACCGGAACGCCTGCCGCGCGAGCCGTGGCGCGGGCCACGTTTTTATCGCCCATCGAGCGAATCGCATCCGGGGGCGGCCCGATGAACTTGATGTTGCAGCTCGCACACACTTCGGCGAAATGAGCGTTCTCGGCAAGAAACCCATAGCCGGGATGAATCGCGTCGACGTTGCCGATCTCGGCTGCGGAGATAATGCGATCAATTTTGAGATAAGACTGAGCGCTGGGCGCCGGCCCGATGCACACGGCCTGGTCGGCGAGCTGCACATGAAGCGAGTCGACGTCCGCCTCGGAATAAACGGCGAGCGTTTTAATTCCCAATTCCTTGCAAGCGCGGATGACTCGAAGCGCGATTTCACCGCGGTTAGCGATCAGGACCTTGTTAAACATGCGATAAATACAGGGCTTTGCGTTGAACCTTCAATCCGGCGGATCCTGACAACCAGCAGAGGCGGAGTGCGCCATCAGCCGGACCGCCGAATCAACCCAGGCTTAAATTGGGATCTTCTAGCGAATCCGGAAAAGCGCCTGGCCGTATTGGACGGGCTTTCCATTTTCAGCGAGGATTTCAGTGATCACGCCGGAAGTCTCGGCCTTGATCTCGTTCATCACCTTCATGGCTTCGATGATGCAAATAGTAGTGTCGGGAGTGACCTGCTGGCCCACCGAAACAAATGCAGCGGAATCTGGCGATGCCGCGGCGTAAAAGGTGCCGACCATCGGGGAGGGCAGATCGCGGTCCCCTGAGCTACCACCCGAACCGGCTGCGGGGGACGCTGCGGGCGCGGAAGCCGCCGGCAACAGTGCGGGAGCCGCCGCGATTGGCGCGGGAGCGAATGACTGCGTGGTGACGATCGGCTGAAGGTCGCCGCCACGCTTTAGGGTGATCTTGAATCCCTCTTGCTCGAGAGAAAACTCAGAGAGGTCGTTTTTGCGGATCAGAGCGATCAGCTCTTTGATTTCTTTAAGGTCCAAGTTGGGTGCCTCCGGTTAAAGGATGGGATTCGCGAAACTTAACGGAGTTGTTTCAGAATGGTCAAGCAACGCGGCTGGGTCCGAGCGTCTTTCGCGGGAAATCTGGTGTGAATTCCCACAATTCTCAAGGTTTTTGCATGCGCGCCCCCCACGCCTGCACAATTTCATCGATCGTCTCCCGCAGCGAGATCGAAATATCCCAGCTCGGATAATGCGCACGCATCTTAGAAAGGTCGCTATAGTAACAAATATGATCGCCCACGCGGGCGGTTTCCTCGTAGCGAAATTTTTGGGCGCGCCCCGAAATCGCCTCAGTGATTTTGAACGCCTCCAGAATCGAACAGGAATTCTCCTTGCCTCCCCCGATATTGTACACTTCCGCCACGCGCGGTTTCTGGAAAAACTGCCAGATGAATCGAGCCACATCCGTGCTGTGGATATTATCCCGGACCTGTTTGCCCTTGTAACCGAAGATTGTGTACTCCCGGTGCTCGAGATTGCACTTCACAAGATAACTCAGAAACCCGTGCAGCTGCACGCCGCTATGATTCGGGCCGGTCAGACAGCCCCCTCGCAGCACGCAGGTGGGCATTCCAAAATACCGGCCATACTCCTGCACCAGCACGTCCGCCGCCACTTTTGAAGCGCCGAATAGGGAGTGCGTCGACTGGTCGATCGAGAAGTCCTCCGCAATACCTTTCACAAAAGCCGGATCTGCATAATCCCAACGGGTCTCCTGCTCGCTCATCGCGATGGAGTTGGGCCGGTCGCCGTACACCTTGTTGGTGGACATGTGAATGAAGGGCGATTCAGGACAAAACCGGCGCGCAGCTTCGAGCAGATTGAGAGTACCGACGGCATTGGTGTCAAAGTCGTCGAATGGAATCGCCGCGGCGCGGTCATGCGAGGGCTGCGCCGCTGTGTGCACGATGGCCGACGGGCGCAGCGTTTCCATGAGCTCAAGCACTTTGTCCCTGTCACGAATATCGACCGAGTGATGCCCGAATCCGGGAATGCTTGCCGCGAGGCGCTCCCGATTCCAAAGCGTGTCGCCCTGAGGTCCGAAGAAAACGGCCCGCTGGTTGTTATCAATCCCGTGCACGCCGCAACCCTGTTCGTAAAAATACAGGCATACTTCCGAGCCGATAAGCCCGGAGGAACCTGTGACGAGAACTTGCGGTTTTGCCATGGGTTGTAGCTAAGTGCCAAAGGGCGGCCTTGTTCAAGCAATCTATCCCGAAGACGGAGGGTCTGGTTGAGCAGCGGAACCGGAGGACGCCGGAAGACTTGTTTCCAGATCGGAGCGTTTCCGGTAATCGCCCCGACTCAGTGTCTTCTCAAGCCACACATACAGGCAGATAAAAAGATAACGGCTACCCATTTCCGAGATCTTTAATTTCGCGACCCCGAAACGCCGGTTTTTCCAGGTGATCGGGATCACCGTCCAGGAATAGCCTCGCACGATCGCTTTCAATGGCAGCTCCACCGTCAGGTTGAAGTGCTGAGAAAGAATCGGGCTCACGCCTTGAATGACCGAGCGCCGGTACGCCTTGAACGCGTTGGTGGTGTCGTTGAGCTTTATCCGAAACAGAAGGCGGATGAACAAATTAAACGCCCTGTTTAACACTAGCTTTACCCAAGGGTAGTCAATGACGCCGCCTCCTTTTAAAAAGCGGCTCCCAAACACACAGTCGTACCCTTCGTTCAGTGCATTCCAATAGCGCACAACGTCACGACAATCGTCCGATTCGTCCGCCATCATGATGACCACAGCGTCTCCGCGCATCTGCGAAAGCCCGAGTTGAATCGCGCGGCCAAATCCGTTGAGCCCGCGGTTCATCACCGGACGCACCTGAGGAATTTCCGCTGCAGCCTGTGAAAGAACCTCCCATGTCCGATCCGTAGAGCCATCGTCCACCACCACGATTTCGTGCGGGATTCCGCGCAATGACAGCTCCAAATGCAGATGACGGAGCGTCGGGGGGATCGCCCCCTCTTCATTCCTCGCGGGAATCACGACTGATAACAACTGGAGCGGCTCGCTGCTCACTGGGTGGGAGGGTGGGTTGGCGGTGAACAGTGGAATCAATCCGAAGCTTAAAGTCGCGCGCTATCCGCACAAGTCCAGCCATCGGGGATTGGCCTGCGCGTGGGCCGCGATTTCTTCCAGGATCGAAATATTACTTCGGGACGGGGACCAATCCCATGTTTTTTGCGCCAGAGCCGGGTCGAGCACGACCCAAGGCAAATCGAAAGGGCGCTCCTGAGCATCCTGCGACACGGTTTGTTTTCCGAACCGGTCAACACACCAGTCGCTGAGCTCCCGCAGCGAACGCGCACTCTCGATGCCACCACTGAGGTTCACCACCCGCGGAACCGGCTTTGCGACGCCTGCCGATCCCACAGCAGCCTGCTTGAGCAACACCGGGGCAAGATCGGCGGGATGGAGACAGTCGCGCACCTGATGGCCATGTCCTCCGAACCCAAGAAAGCGGAGCGGTCTTTTCGATGCCCAGCTGTGGATCCAAAACGAAAAAATACCCTGATCCGCCTTCCCGAACTGGCCCGCCCCGGCAAGCACCCCGCAGCGATTAATCCATACCGGAAAACCGAAGGCACTCCCGTATTCCAGAGCAAGGCGCTCCGCGCAGAATTTAGAAGTCCCGTACAAGGACAATGGCGGTTCTGATGAAAATGATTCAGGGATCCCCGCCCCGTAAGGAGACGCACCGGGAACGGGCCGGAACGCACTGCCCTGCAACTCCAGCGGGATCGCCCGCAGCGCCTCGATACCATACACACGGCTCGTCGAAAGCAGAGTGAACACCGCATCGTGCGTACGGCAGAATTCGAGCATCGCCACCGTACTAAAAAGATTGATGTCCAGCAGTTCGCGGGATGTTGATTCAGTGGAGAGTCCCGCGAGCACCGAGGGGTTTGCAGCCGCGTCGATGAGCCAGTCAACCGGCGCGTGCTTCGCCAGCACGGCTGGATCCCTCAAATCCGCCACCTGCACCGTGCATCCAATGGCACGCAACGCAGACAGGTTGGTTTCGGATCCGCGCCGGGATAGATTATCGATGCCGAAAATTTGGAGTCCCTCGCGATGCTCCATCAGCGAGCGTGCAATCGCATTTCCAGCGAATCCACAGATACCTGTGATCAGAACGCGCATGCAAGTTCACACCGCGCAAAACGCCCCGCAGGCGCTATTGCGTCGGGGGATTCTCCCGGTAAGGGGTGTTGTTTTTGTAGGACTCAATCCGCGTCTTGATGCCCTGCGCGAGCTGTCCCTGCTCGCCTCCCGGCACGATGTCCAAAGCTTTCTTCGCGGCGTCCACCGCCTCATCGAATTTTCCAAGCTGCGCCAGCGCCGCACCAAGCGCGTCGTGGAAGGCGGGCTCTTTACCCTGCGTCAACTCAATGCCCTTCGTCGCAAGGTCGCGTGCCTCAAAGCCGCGGCGTATGTTGACATCCGGATGCGTGGAAAGGATCCAGGACAAACGGTACATCGCCTGCAGATCGTCTCCATGGCTGAGGCCTGCTTTCCACACGTTCACCGCATCCGCCACCGCTCCGTTTTTTAAAAGCGACTCGGCCAGGTTCCGGTACGCTTCCAGATAATTCGGATCCAGCGAGATGGCGGACTGGTAGTAATTAATGGCCGCGGTCTTGTCCCCGCGCGCTCCAAGCAGGCTCGCAAGGTTGTTGTAAGCGCGGGCGTGCTTGGGCTCCGCCTGAATGGCACGCTTGAATGCATCGACTGCCTCGTCATGTCTGCCCAGCCGATAAAACACGTTGCCCAAACTGAAGTGGCCCTCCGCGAAGCGCGGCTGCAACGCAACGGTTCTGCTAAAGTATTCGGCCGCTTTTTTGATGGTCTCAGGATCCTGCGAAGTTTCGCTCAGTAACAACCCGAGATTGTAGCAAGCTTCCAAGTCTCCCGGACTGAGCTCGACCGCCTTCGTAAAGGCTTCAATGGCCTCCGGGAATTTTCGCTGCTGCGCGTAAATGCTGGCAAGGTTGCGGTGCATGAGTCCCCAGCGCGGGTGCTCTTTTGCAGCGAGGCTTTGAAAATAAGCGGCTTCTTCAAGCTCCCCTTTCGATCGCAACAATACGCTGAGATTGTTCAGCGAACCGACCATGTGCATGTTCAACCGAAGCGCCTCCCGGAAATGCTTCTCCGCCACATTTCGGTCTCCCTTTTCGCCCTTCATCTGAATGGCTGACGCGTACTTTTCATTGGCGTAATCGTTGTCTTCGGTGACAGCGAGGGAATGCGCCCACAGACTTTCGTCGTCCTTCCAAGTTTGAGCCTGTTTCCAGGCGCCAATGGACAGCAACACCACGATGGAAGCGGCAACAGCAACACAGAGCTGCTGCAATACCGCGGGCTGCCCTTCCCCGGCGCTCGCGCCAGCTTCACCACCAGCCTCGGCTGATACCACGCGTTTCCGGGCAATCGCAGCCAGCGTCCAAGAGACACAAATCGCAAATCCGATCTGCGTGATGTAAGTGTACCGGTCCGCTGCGATCTGGATGCCTCCGGGGACAAGGCCAATGACCGGCAGCATCGTTCCCAAAAACCAAAACCAGCCCACAATGAACATGGGCTGCTTGCGCCTTGCCACCCACGCTAGCACCGTGATCACCAACAACACCACCAGGGCCACCAGCGAGTGGGAAACCTTCGGACCAGTTGCAAAGAAAGGGTAGTGCGCGGAAAGATGCGTCGGCGCGAAGAACTGCCACACGTAACGGCAGTACGAAATCGGGATGTACATCAGCCGCGGCACAAGATTCAAAATCGGGATCGGCCGGAACGGTTCGCCTACCGCGTAAACCGCGCCAATCGCGGAGGCGAATGCGAGAATGAACAAAGGTACTTTTTCCAAAACCAACGGAACAAGCCCCCGGAACACCGTGCCCCAGTTTTGGGTCGGATCCGACGGATCCGGCTCAATCCTGAGCCGTTTGAGCGGCCAATAGTCCAGCAGCAGGAAAACAAACGGGACGGTCACCAGCATCGGCTTCGAAATCAAGCCGAGCGCGAAAAGGATGCACAGAACGCGGAGCCTGAAGGGCAGGGTAGCGAAAAGAAACGAGAACCAAACAATCACACCGAGCACATAGAGGCAGCGCTTAAGGATGAGCAGGGTCTGGGCCGCCGCCGGCAAATGCGCGCTGATGGCCGCGGTGAGCTTCTCATCCAGCAGCGGAAGAAACGGCATCACCAGAAGGCTCGACCACAGCCCGATAAACTTCACCGTGGAGAGCGAAAACTTTTTGCTCGGGGGTGGCTCTGGTTTTTCGACGTAATAAGCGTAAGCCCACAGGGTGGCCATCAGGAACAGGCCGCTCAACACGTCCTTGCGTTCGGTGACCCACGCAACGGACTCGGCCCGCAGCGGATGAATCGCAAAAAGTGTCGCCGCAAACGCACTTCTCCAGGTCGCGCCGGTAAGGCGGCGGAGGGACAAAAACAGCAGGGCGGATGCCGCTGCCTGAAGCAGCACGTTGTGCAGGTGGAACCAGCCCGCTTTCAAACCCGACACCTGACTGTCGAACATGAAGGAAAGCGAAGTCAGGGGATGCCATTGCCCGACATGGCTGTTGGTGAAGGCCCACCAGATGCTGGAAGGCGCCAGACCCGCCTGTACCGCGGGAATCTCCTGAATATACTGGTTATCGTCAAAACTCAGAAAACCGAACTGCCACGCCTGCCCAAAAACCAGCATCACTAAAAGAGCGATTGCCAGTGCAATCCAGAGCTCCGTACTGGAGAACGCCATTGCCGGGGGTCTGGCGGGAACCTCCGCCGGGGGCGTTGAAAGTCCATTGCGCTTGGAAGACTTGATGCCCTTCTTGCCGGACTCCGAGCCGCTGGGGGAGGAAGGGTTGGATTGACTAGAAACGTCCATGCGTTCTCAGGGGTTGGGTGTTTAACCTAAAGCTCAAAAGTTAAGATACAAAGAATACACGCTCACTGAACGATGCAAAGAGGGGAATCTAAACAACACCCGCAACCCGCTCACCAGCGCCGCGAAAGTTCACAGGCCCGTCTGAATTAGCCGTGAAGCACGCCGGGGCACCCTCACCAAATGTTTGTGGTTTTTAGCTAACCCAACTTTAATCCGAAACAAATGTCCCATCAATCCGCCGTCCAGTTGTTCTTTGAGGGCCATGTACAAGGGGTCGGCTTCAGGCACTGCGTCCGCCGGGAGGCCTGCGGCTTCGAGGTGTCAGGCTGGGTGCGAAACCTGCCGGATGGAAGGGTGGAATTGCAGGCCTGCGGGGACCGGGAGGAGCTGCTGGCCTTCCTTCAATCCGTCCGCGAAAGCGAACTCAAAAGCCATATCCGCAAAGAGGAATTACACTGGATCACCCCGTTTGCGACCCGCGGTTTTGAGATCCTTCGCTAACCTTCCCCCGCCCCTGTTTGAAGCAAAGTTTGTTGTCTCAACAAACCTAAGGTTCGATTCGCGGTGAAACCCTCCGATTCTGGGGCATCATTAAATAGTTTTTATTTTCAATTGCGTTTCCAACACAGGAGCCCTCGACCTATATTTTTCTCTGAAAATAACCAGACAACCGGCCATTATTTGCTTTCCTATGAGGCAAGGTTTTGGCGAGGTGGTTGCATCCTGTTCCCCGCTGGATACAATCTCTCAGCTCAAGGAT
>JBILLC010000066.1:0-7850 GCA_044376275.1 Chthoniobacteraceae bacterium
ACCGAAAAAATTTTCAATCACCAGCGAACCCATGATGAGAAATGGGAGTGACGCGACCATCATCGTGATCAGATTGATTAAGCCGTTCTTGAGGACGTGCTGCATCAATACCCTCGCGTTTGAGACCCCTTTCGCGCGCGCTGTTCGGATGTAATCCTGACCCATTTCCTCCAAAAACAGGGCACGGAAAAGACGCACGTCCGCGCCAAGTCCACTCACCACAATCAAGGCGATGGGGAGAAGCAGGAATTTGAGCGTGCTCATTCCCTGCATATGAAATCCAAACGCGGGAAAATATTTCAGCACCAATGCCGCGAACCATTGTCCGAAGATGATATACACCATTAGTGGCACGCTCATGAGCGCAATGCAGAGAAAAGTTCCGAGCAAATCCAGGGCAGAGTTTCGGATGAAAACAAAGTACAGTGCGCATCCTATCGAGATGATCAATCCAACCAGGAATGCGGGGAGGGTGATCAAAAGCGACGGCAATGCCCCCGATTTAAAAATGTCTTTCAGAGGTCGCCCTGTGACGTCTGAAGATCCCAAGTCAAATGTCGCAAGCCGCGTCATTTGATGAATGAAGAGCGAGTCTTTCCAAGAGCGGCCGATCAAAAGGTAATCCAAAACGGACTGCCCCGGTGCGCGCGGGACGATGATCGGTTTGTCATAGCCGCGGTTGTGCAGCCATGTATTCACGGTTTGAGGCGTTGCTTTCGGTCCCAACACGCGGCGGGCCATCGCATCAGGGCTTTGGATGACAAAAAACAAAAAGAACGTCAGCAGCATCACGCCGAAGACGATTGGCACGGAGAATAAAACGCGTCGGATGATGTAGGAGAACATAATCAGGGTTTCCTGTGAAGGCGCAGGCCCGCGGCGGCCGCTAGCGCGAGAACGATGAGTACACAGAGCGGCCACAGCGGCTTTGAATTCCAATCCGAGCGGCTTTTGCGTCGTATCTCGTCCTTGAGAATTGCGTACTTTAATCCGCCCTCGAGCATCGGGTTGCTTTGGATACGCGGCGCCCACTCGTGCGTAAGCGCGAAAAGGGACTTGTGCATCAGCAGGATTGCGGGCACGTCCTCACTGAGGATCCCATTGAGCTTCAACGCGATTTCCTCGCGTTCCGGACTGTTTTCCATGGTCGCCATTTTTTCAAACAGCCGGTCAAATTCCGGATTCCTGTATCTGGACGCGTTCTTGCCGGCCGGAGGCAGGTTCTTACTGTAGTAGAGGAAAAAGAAGTTCTCCGGATCTGGATAATCCGCGCCCCAACCACTCCCGGCAGCGATTTGAAATCCACCATTGTCGAGTTTCTCGAGGAGCCGTGCGAAGGTGTTTTCGACGATTTTGAGGTGGATGCCGATTTGTTCAAATTGTCGTTGCTCGAATTCGGCCATCAAGCGTTCGTCGGCGCCGTTGGCGGTGGTATCCAACGTAATTTCAAGTTGCTTGCCGGAAGCATCGCGTCCGTTCGGATAACCAGCCTCTGCTAGCAGAGCTTTGGCGCGTTCAAGGTTGTAGCCGTAAGGATTTTTAAAATCCCTCTGGTGACCCGCAATTCCAGGAGGCAGCAGTTGTTGAGCGACAATGGGAACGCTGTTGTAGAAAGTATCGAGATAGGCTTGAGAATCAAACGCTGCTGACAAGGCCTGACGCAGCTTTCGGTTTGAGCCCAGCACGGGGTCCTCCATGTTCAACGACATGTAATACGTACTCGGCTCTGTGTCCCGGTGCAGCGTGATGCCCCGGCTTTTGTATTTGTCCGATAGATCTCGCGACGGAGTCATGAGCGACGAAAATGCATCCTTACCCACCCCCATGCCGTCCAAGTAGCCCTGCCGGAACAGCAGAAAGATCGGCACGGCTTCGCGGAAAATCGTCATGTGGATCTCATCAACAAGTGGCAGTGAGTGCCCAGCAAGAGGTGCAACCAGTGGATCTAGCTCGGCTGCCCAGCCTTCGGAAGGAAACACTGTCGTCCGGTATCCCGAGTTTCGAATCAGTTTGATGTTTGAGTTTCGCTTCCATTCATGAAGCTTGAAGGGACCAGTCGCGACCGGGTGAAATCGGAAGAGCTCCCTTGGTTTTCCATCGTGGATTTTTCCATCGTAATACTCGACCGCTTCTTTCGCGACGGGCGAAGTGAAGTGCATCGCGAGCCAATACAACAGCTGCGGATAGGCCGCTTTGAGGTGAATTTCAAAAGTGTATTTTCCGGTGACAATCAATCCCTCGAGAGGCTTTCCATAGTCGTAAGCTCCGGTTTTTTTTGCCGTTTCGAAAGCCTCCTCCAGTCCAAGCACGTAGTCTTGCAGATTCGAGAGCGCGGGGCATTCCACCTTCGGATCAGCAATGCGATGAAATGCGAATTGAACATCGCTCGCAACGAGTTCGCGGCCGGCGCCGTTTGGGAAACACGCATCGTCTTGAAACAGGATCCCCTCCTTTAGTGTGCACTTGTAAGTGACTCCGCCGCCCTGACGTTCGACGCGTTCGGGCATGGACTGAAGAAGGCAGGGGCTGAGCTGATAAGGGTCTGTCTTGAACGGATGATATTCGAGCAGGCACTCTTGAAGCGGCTCTAGCACGCGACGGCTGACGGAGTCATAGCTGACTTGCGGGTCCAATGAACGCGGGTCTTCTGGCATCGCCATGTAGCGGACCTGCCAAGGGGAGCCGTCATCCCGCGTTTCCCTGAACGGCTCAGGATATGGATTGTTGGAGCAAGCCGAAATCAGAAGCGCACATAGTGAAGCGGCGAAACGCGAAAGCGCGCTTGGTGGCAACGTGGCGCAGGCTGGGGGGGTGGATCGCATGAAACCCTCACTGTACAGGCGATTCACCCTACCGACAAGCAAGGGAGCAGGGCCGCTTGTTTTACCCCGAATGGATCAATTCGTTTGGTCGTTCCAACTGGGCAATCAATCTTGAGTGGTTGACCGCTGGGTAGAGTTTCAGATCTGAGGTGCGTTCCCCGCAGTAAACCACCAGAATAACGATTTAATTTAAAAGTCCCCGCCGAAGTCGCCTCCCCCTGAGTCGCCGCCTCCGCCAAAATCATCACCGCCCCCGAAGTCGCCTCCGCTTTGGTGCGACTCAGAGTGATCCCCGTTGAAATCACCCCCAGAGCCTGAGTAATCCGTATCCTCCGCCCCCAGGTCTGCGGAGCCGTTGGACGCATCCGCCCCATAGGCTGACTGGCCGCCTTGGTGGCCGAAGAGGTGGTCGTAGATCCACATGCCCGCTGCCGCACCGAAGAGTCCACCCATGAGCGAGCTGAAAAAGCCTCCCCCGGAGGAAGGATACCCACCAATCCCTGGGCTTCCCCCAGCAAATAGTCCGCCAATGAGTCTACTGATCAGCATTACTGCCACCAATGCGATCAGTGCTGTGCCAACCCAGCCGAACTTCATCTCTGCGAGAGAACCACGGCCTACCGCTGGCCAACTGTCGGAGGAAGTTATCCCTGGCAGCGTGTTGGATTTCATGGTGGCCGTCACGAAACGCGTTCCCTTCAGCAGGGCATCGTCAAACTCTTTTTTGCGAAGATGTCCTAGCATCATGTCCACAAGAGCGTCTTTGTCTTTAAGAGTGAAAACGCGGCGTAAGGTTTCATTCCCTACAACCACGTGCATGTGAGCAGGCTCACGCACCAGCAGAATGTACACGCCATTCACTTTCCGTTTTGTCGCCTGTTTGATGGTGAATTGCTCATACATGCGGTCCGCAGCCGCTTTATTTTGAGGGTTAACAGCACTTTTAATCTCTTTTGGAAGTTCTTTCAGGCTTTCGATGCAGAGATCTTTCTTGAATTCTTTTGCCGCGCTTTCAATCAACTTGGATGCCTCTTCCTTTGCTGATTTGGAGAAAAATTCCGCTTCGTCCATGATTCCAGCCGCAGCAGCGTATGCGCTTGAAATTGTTGAAAGGCTCAGGACCGCCGCTGTCATTAACAAACGGAGTGTACTTCGGATGGCATGAGCTTTGGCTGTCCAGTTTGGACTAAGACAGGGCGAGAAATGAAACGGAGCGGTGTTCATGAGCGTAGTGGAAGCAAAATAGCCTAGCGCCATTCTATTCAGTTCATGGGCAGCGGCAACTGCTTATCGGATTCTTCTCGGTCCGATCAACCTGCATGGAGGCAGGCAGTGTCAATTTTTGAGGACAGTGACTCCCAATCTTGGGGTTGACGGTTGGGATACACGCGTCCTTTATTTTTATAATAAAAGATCCATGTCTTTTTTAAGTGAATCCTTTTTTCAAAGAGACTTTCTGACCGTCGCCCGTGAGCTTATCGGAATCGAACTGCTATGGCGGGGGTGTTCGGGAATAATTGTGGAAACCGAGGGGTACGCGATTGAGGGTGACCCCGCTTGTCATACGGCTAACCGCGAGTCGACAAGACAGTTTGTGCGAATGATGCCAGCCGGTGCGTGTTACGTTTATTTGAACTATGGCATGTACTGGCTTCTCAACTTTAACGTTAAAGGCGGTGCCCGCGACGGGTTGATACTGATCCGTGCAATCGAACCCAGAAAAGGTGTTCGCGAAATGACGCGCAGGCGTGCAGGGCGGCCAGTCGAGGAACTATGCTCGGGACCGGGCAAACTTGGTATAGCCCTTGGGGTGGGGGGCAACGATCATGGTCTCATAGCTGCTGGCAAAGGGCGCGCCGCCGGTTGCGGATTGCGGAAGCCGAGTGCTGAAGAAGCAGACGAAAGGTTCGCGGAGGTCGTGGCTGATGTGAGGGTCGGCATCCGACTCGCTGCGGACCGCCCATGGCGATTTCTCGCGAGACATTCGAGCTCTGTGAGTGTGCAGTGCGGAAAAGTAAAACCGTACAAGTAGAGTTTGAACTAAAGCGCTGTGTGAGGCGGCGCCTCGTCGTCGGGCAAATGGTTCAACCGGTCACGGCGGGCAATCGCCATGTAAATTGCCGGCACCACAAAAAGAGTGAGCAATGTGCCAATGATCATTCCAGTGACTAAGACAACCCCGATACTATTGCGTGCACCCGCCCCGGGGCCTTTCGCCAAAACCAACGGAAAATGGCCAAAAACCGTCGCTACTGAGGTCATTAAAATTGGCCGTAGTCGCGTCGCCGCAGCCTCGATCACCGCCTCGAGCTTTGCGGCTCCCTGCTGACGAAGGCTGTTCGTAAACTCGACGATTAGGATCCCGTTCTTTGAAACCAGCCCAACCAGCGTGATCAACCCGACTTGACTGTAAATATTGAGAGTTGTGAACCCGAGAAAAGAAAACAGCAGCGCGCCAGAGAGGGCTAGAGGCACCGAACCAGCGAGAATGACCAGCGGATCTCGAAAACTTTCGAACTGTGCAGCGAGAACTAGAAAAATTAAAACGCCCGAAACAAGCAGAGTCATCAGCAGCCTGTTTCCCTCCGTTCGCAGCTGGCGGGCTTCTCCAGCGTAGTCGATCGAGTAGCCTGCTGGCAGAATATTTCGGGCTTCGTCTTCAAGCGCCTTGAGCGCCTGATCCAGTGTTACGTTGGGGGGAATCACCCCCTGAATCCGCGCACTATTGAGTTGCTGAAAGCGGTTGAGAGTCCGCGGCTCCGTCGTGGTCTTGATGCCCGCGAATGTGGATAGTTGAAGCAGCCCGCCGTTGGGTCCGCTCACATACAAATCCTTTAGTTGGTCGGCGTTCAAGCGACCGACGCGTTCGATTTGCGGAATGACTTTGTAGCTTCTTCCATCGATGGAAAAGCGGTTGACGTACCCGCCGCCCAGCATGGTACCCAGATCTGCCCCGACCTTTGCGAGGTTAAGACCCATAGATGCGACCTTGTCCCTATCAAAAACAATCTCGCTTTGTGGAAAATCAAACTTCAAGTCCGTGTCTGCGAACACGAAAAGCCCGCTTTGAAATGCTCTGGCAACGAGTTTATTTGCAGTTTCAAGGAGCTCACGTGGCTCCGCGGTCGAGCAGATCATGAACTCGACCGGAAAATTTCCGCCCCCAGGAAGGGCTGCCGGAGTGAATGCAATCACACGCACCCCGGGAATCGCTGAGGATCGGCCGAACACCTCTCCGACCATCTGCTCTGTGCTGCGGCTACGCTCACTCCAAGGCTTGGTGACAAGGCCCGAAAAACCGCCGAAAGCCTCCGTGA
This sequence comes from Chthoniobacteraceae bacterium, assembly GCA_044376275.1. GTDB lineage: Bacteria > Verrucomicrobiota > Verrucomicrobiia > Chthoniobacterales > Chthoniobacteraceae > Chth-196. The sequence continues at coordinate 6,140 of JBILLC010000066.1, forward strand.
TCTGAAACGTTGTAGCGGTTTCTGGCATCGAAAAATACACATCCTTTACCATCGACGTAAAAAGCGTTGTCTGGTCGATGGTGGAATTTGGTGCGGCCTGTATCACGCCGAGAATCACGCCTTGATCCTCCTTCGGCGCGAGTTCCTTTGTGGACATCGCGTAGAACGGTATTCCAAGCGTCATTATAATCACCGCAAGTGTCAGAGTGACCGGACGCCAGCGAAGCGAATTCGCTAACATGTGTTTGTAGGTCGAGCGAAGTCTTTCAAAACGCCTGTTGATCCAGCCCCCGAGCCCGGAATGCGAATCCTGCGCCCGCAAAAGTTTTGATGACAACATCGGGGAAAGCGTCAGCGCAACCATCCCGGAAATGATGACTGCGCCAGCGAGCGTGAGAGCAAATTCGCGAAATAACGTTCCAGTCAGCCCCCCTTGTAATCCGATGGGTGCGTACACTGCGGCAAGCGTTATCGTCATCGCAATGAGCGGACCGATGAGCTCTCTCGCAGCTTTGATTGCGGAATTCAGCGCACTCAAACCCTCTTGTAAATGCCGCTCAACGTTCTCAACAACCACGATGGCATCATCCACGACGAGCCCCACGGAGAGAACGATCGCCAGAAGAGTCAGCAAATTCAATGTGAAGCCAAGCAGCTGTACTAGAAATAAAGCGCCTGCGAGCGAAAGTGGGATTGCGACTACCGGGATCAAAATGGACCGCCAGTTACCGAGGAACACAAAGATCACGCAGATCACAATGAGCAGTGTTTCCGCTAGTGTTGAAAGCACCTCTCGCAGTGCGTCACGGATGTATCGGGTGGCATCGTAGGAGAGGTGAAGGTGCATCCCGCTTGGGAGTTGGCTTTCAATGACAGGCAACTCTGCGCGAACTTGATTGATCACATCTAGACTGTTTGAAGTGGGTAGCACCCAAACGCCCACAAACGTCGCGCGCTGCCCGGAGAAACGGACATCCGTATCGTAGTTTTCCGCGCCAAGCACAACATCCGCGATGTCCTCCAGACGGACGATGACGCCGTTGCTTTCGCGTACAACGAGCTTTTTGAAATCAACGGCAGACTTAAGATTTGTATTAGCCACTAGGTTGACGGTAATCAGGGTGCCCTTTGTGTTGCCGAGTGCAGAGAGATAGTTGTTTGAGCTGAGAGCAGTCCTTACTTCAGTGGGTGTGATCTGGAGCGCAGCCATCCGGTCAGGCTTCAGCCAGATACGCATTGCGAACGTCCTCGCGCCGAGAATGTCGGCCTTCTGCACACCATTGATAGCCGTCAGCCTTGGTTGCACTGCTCGGGTGATGTAGTCGGTGATCTGGTTCGACTCGAGTTCGTCCGAATAGAACGAAATATAAATGAGCGCAAACTGGCTGTCGGAGGTTGTCAGCTCAATGGATGGAGATTCCGCCTCGGGAGGAAGTTCGTTTTTGATTTGCGCAATCTTCGCTTGCGCTTGAGTGAGCGCCGCGTTGGTGTCGAAGTTCAGCTTTAGATGTGCCGTAATGATGCTTAGAGATTGGGAGCTTTGGCTTTCAATGTAATCAATTCCGTCCGTACTCGCCAAAGCCCTCTCAAGAGGCGTTGTGACAAAGCCCCGAACCAGATCAGGACTCGCACCGGTGTAACGAGTCTTCACGTTGATCACTGCAATATCGCTGCGCGGGTACTGGCGAACGTTGAGGCTGAAATAAGCTTG
>JBILLC010000061.1:0-8139 GCA_044376275.1 Chthoniobacteraceae bacterium
TGCGCAACCGGCTTGCAGCGGTCGTGTTTGAAGACGAGATGCGAATCTTGGATTGCAGCCACGATGTGAATGATAGGCGGATCTTGATTTCAGTGGATCCAAAGGATCAGCGCTGTTTCGTTTTCTCATGCAGGTTCCTCTTCTAGACCTCAGACTACAGTACGCTCCGTTGAAAGCGGAGATCCTGAAACAGATTGAGCAAGTCGCGGACACACAGACTCTGGTGCTGGGGCCGCAGGTGGAAAAGCTAGAGCAATCCATCTGTGCTTACTCAGGGGCCTCGCATGCGATCGGCGTTTCATCAGGAACGGATGCCCAGCTGGTGTTGATGATGGCGATGGGAATCGGGCCGGGAGATGCCGTGGTGACCACTCCTTACACTTTCTTTGCGACCGCTGGTTGTGTCGCAAGGCTCGGAGCGAAGATCGTTTTTGCGGACATTGATCCTGCCACGTACAACTTATGCCCTGATGCGCTGGCGGAGGTTCTGCGTCGGACGCCAAATGTGAAGGCGATCATTCCGGTTCACTTGTACGGGTGTTGCGCCGACATGGCCCGCATCAGTGCGCTCGCTGCGGAGTATGGGGTGCCAGTCTTGGAGGATGCGGCGCAGGCTCTCGGCGCATCGCATCCGATGGGTGGAGCTGGAGCAATTGCGGAGGCGGGTTGGTATTCCTTTTATCCCACCAAAAATCTTGGAGCCTTTGGTGATGCCGGAATGGTGACATGCCGCGATTTAAAGCTGGCCGAGAAAATTCGATCGCTGCGAAACCACGGTATGGAGCCGCGCTACTATCACCACGCGGTTGGTGGTAATTTCCGTTTGGATGCGATCCAAGCGGCCGTCTTGAGTGTGAAACTTCCACACCTGGATTCATGGGGTGCGGGCAGGCGGGAGAGAGCGGCCTTCTATCGGCGTGCATTTGCTCAACATGGTCTCGAGCGAATTTTAACGCTTCCTATTGAGCCTTGGAGTCAATCAGGTCTCGCAAACCACCATATTTACAACCAATTCATCGTGCGTGCTCCTCGGCGGGATGAGTTGCGAACGTTTTTGAAGGAATCCGGAATTGGTTCGGAGATTTACTATCCGCTGCCGCTGCATTTGCAGGAGTGTTTCCGCTCATTGGGATACAGCGATGGGGATTTTCCGCAAGCGGAGCGGGCTGCCCTTGAGACGATCGCCCTTCCGATTTTTCCAGAGCTCATCGAACAACAGCAGGAATACGTGGCATCAAAAGTCGCCGAGTTTTACGGCAGTTAAAGGGCTGAGGATTCGCCAAGCGGTCTGCGGTACTTTCCTGCAATTTCGGTTTCGAAGGGTCACGGGATGCGGGCTCGCTACTACTGGGTTTAATTGTGCGATCCGCATGTGGAATTGCACATTTCTTCGTAGAAATCCTCCTCTGTGGGCACGCGTCCAACCTCAAATGTCTTTGTCACAAGTCGCATGATCTTGTGCTGAATTTTTTGGATTTCCTCCTGCGCTTCCACAAACTCACGAATCTTCTCAGACTTCATAATGGCATTCCGCGTCCCTTCGTAGTTCCCGATCTCTTCATCGGAAATTTCCGCGCCCATGGACTGACGTTGCTGTAAAAGCTCCGTAAGTTGAGAGAGCTGGCTTAGCTGATACTGCGCACCAAGATCCCCAAGATAGCGTTCTACTTTTTTAAAGAGCTCTGCGAACGATGGCAGTTCGACGATGGCGGCGCAAAGTTCGCGTGTTTTAATCTCGATCGGGTCAGGAGTGGTTTCCATATGAGCAACAGGACACCCCGAGGCTGATGGCTTTGCTGTTCAGTTCAAGTCTTGAGTTCAGGCTTGGATCTTACACGTTTGTGGCATCGAATTGCAGGCGCCTCAAACGGCGTTGAAGCGCGTTTGTTTGTGATCACCCCCTATGAACAGAAAAGAGTTCCTTCAGTCGATAGCTGCGGCATCCATGCTTGATGTTTCGCCATTCAAATCCCTGCGCGCCACGGCCGCTGCGGATAGTCCGTACAAAGTGGCCATCATTGGTCATACGGGACGCGGAAATTTCGGACACGGGCTGGACACGATGTGGGCAAGCGTTGAGGGAGTGAAAGTTGTCGCGGTGAGTGATGCCGGTGCTGGAGCCAGCGGACCCGATGTGACGAGATTTCCCAATGCCAAGGCGTATGTGGATTATCAAACAATGCTGGCGGAGGTAAGGCCGGATATCGTGGCAGTTGGTCCGCGGCATGTGGATCAGCACTTATCGATGGTGCTTGCCGCTTCAGGTGCGGGGGCTCGCGGCGTTTACATGGAGAAGCCGTTTGTGCGAAGTTTGGTTGAGGCGGACGATTTGGTTGCAGCATGCAATCGCACTGGGATGCGCCTCGCTGTCGCCCATCGCAACAGATATCATCCAGCCTTGCCGGTTGCGCTTGCGATGCTCAAGGACGGGAAGTTCGGCAGGCTGATTGAAGTTCGCTGCCGCGGCAAGGAGGACGCACGTGGTGGTGCCCTTGATCTGTGGGTGCTCGGATCACATGTATTGAATTTGGCTACTGTGTTTACAGGGAAACCAGTTGCCTGTTCCGCGGGAGTATTTGTAGACGCTCTGCCCGTCACTCGGGAACATGTGAAAGACGGGGACGAGGGGATCGGTCCCATGGCGGGAACGGAAGTGCATGCACGATTCGAAACGGAAAGCGGGATTCCTGTATTTTTTGACTCGGTAAAAAATCTTGGGGAGAAGAATGCGGGCTTTGGCGTTCAGGTAATTTGCAGCGATGCGTTGCTGGATCTTCGCATGGATGCTGAGCCGATGATTCATGTCCGAAAGGGAAATCCGCTGAATCCGCTCATCGCATCTGCTCCCTGGTTACCGCTCACAAGTGGAGGGCTTGGCGCTGTTGAACCGCTCAAGGACATCCGGCAGTTGGTTGCAGGACATGGATTGCCGGCGCGTGATTTGCTGGATTCAATTCAAAGCAAACGCGAGCCACTGTGTGGAGTTGAGGCGGCCAGAACGATTATAGAAATGATTTCTTCGGTATTCGAGTCCCATCGACTGGGAGGAAAGCGAGTGTCTTTGCCGCTCGAAACCCGCGTGAATCCCCTCACGCTGATTTAGCGGGCGTTGCCCCTCTCGGTACGACAGCCGTTGGAAGCAGGATGGCATCGCGCATCCCGTGAAGGATTTTTTTATCAGGAGGACACAGCGTTGCTAGCGCGCCGCTGAGTTGTACGGTTTTTGAATCCGCGAAATAGTATGGGCAAAGTCTAACTTTTGCTTGGAATGGAAGAACAGCGCCGGACACCGCATCAAAAACGCTATGCGTGAAAATCGCCGCCTTGTGAAAGCGCTGAAGAACATGCGGCTGAGTATTGAATGCAAACAGCGCCGACTCGACTGCATCGCGCCAATCCGCTTGTGAAACGTCGGAGCCGATCACTACGCTCCGTGCACCCCAAGCGCGCTCTGAAAAGCCGCTTGCCTTGATCACCAACTCACGCTCTTTCTGGCTGAAAGTAGAAAGTTCTCCAAAGCTTTGAATGCAGAGCTCGGGCAGTTCCGCATGCGGGGGTAGCGGGGTCGGATCCAATACCCATGTGCGGGGAACCACTTTCTGCAGCGCATTGAAATGCCGATCCGAAAGTGCGCGCCTCCAGAATTCGCGAAGTGGGCGCATCCAAAAAAGCGCAAACCAAAGCTTCTCCTCCAGCTGCGGCTTGAACGGCGGCGTCACGCAAATTTTTCCCTCCAATGCGAGATTCTGGATCTCATCGGCGCGGGGAATGTTCGGAATATCGAAGCACTCGAAGAAGCGGTACGCGGAAGCGCGCTTGTCCGGACGTTCAGCGTATGTTTCCGCATCGCAAACCCGTTGACCCGTTCGTTTGGCGATCCATTCCATTTCCGGCCGGTAGGTCGCGGCCTCTTGCGAAATGAGGATGTCGCCCTCTGGGGCAATCTTAGAGAAGCCCTCGATCATCTTGGACTCCCCACCGAGTACCTCGAATCCCAGTTTTGTGTAGCCTGCATTCAGAGATGCGGTGAGACCAATTCCCCCGGGGATGGAATCCAGTTCGCTAATGACAAATCCTGTTTCGGTGAGGATCAAGTCTGGCCGCATAAGTAGAGGCACTTCGTTCCTGAAAGGACGCGCGCGCGCGATTCGCAGGAGTTCCTCAGGCTTTCCGATGTCTAAAAGTTGATGGATCCAGGACGGCTGGCGTCCGTCCACTGAAAGAGCGTAAAGATCGTTGCAGGCTTTTTGAAAAGCCCACAGCTGCGTGCCAAGCCTTTCCAACTGGGCGTAAAGCGTCTCAGTGATCCAGAACGGAGCCGGTGAAAGGCGCGACTCTTTTTCTTTAAAAAGCCCCTCCCTCGGCAGGGCGTCGCGCAACTGTGAGAGCGACACGCTCATCATGCGAGACGCTTGAGGGACTCTCGTACCAAATCGTCGGATGACACCGTTTGTCCGGCGCGTGATTCGGCGACTGCTTTCACCGCTTTGTGAGCGTCGACCTGTTTGTAACCGAGCGCTATCAAGGCGAGGACCGCATCCGTCATTTGCTGGTCCTGGGGACTCGGAGCGTGCGCAGCGGATGCCGCTTCCCACGCCGCGGCGACGCCCACCTTGTCTTTAAGCTCGACCAGAATGCGCTCTGCGGTTTTCTTTCCGATGCCTTTGATTTGCCCGAGGGACTTTGTGTCACCAGCGACCACTGCCGCTTTGAAACTTGTGACGGAAACCCCACTGAGCACGTCGAGAGCAGTCTTCGGACCAATCCCCGAGACGTGGTTAACCAAAAGGCGAAACAAATCCCTTTCGGGTTGCGTTGCGAAGCCGTACAAAACATGCGCGTCTTCGCGGATCTGGAGATGTGTGAGCAGATGAATTTTCGCACCCACCTGAGGAAGGCGATCGTAGCTGGAGAGCGGGATCAAAGTGTGGTAGCCAACGCCATTCACGTTTATCACCACGTGCGTGGGGTATGCTTCTGCAAGAACGCCTTCCAAAAAAGTGATCATGTTCCTAAGATTCGCGGCATGTCACCTTTGGCGCAAGTCTGCGGATCATTGCTTGTGTTTATGACGTTGGGCGTTGCTCAGCTTGCCGCACAGTCCACGCCCGCCGCCGAGTCGGAATGGCGGATCGCCCTCGAGGCATCGTTCTTGAGACCGGGAGTCCAAGTTCCGGTGAAAGATGCAAAGAAGACGGTTCTCACCGCTGGAGTTTACAGGGAGGGCGAATTCACGGCCTTCAATAAAAAAGAGTGGGAAGGTTTCGCGATTGGCTGGGATGCCTTTGAAAAGGTTGCGCGGGCCAATGCGGCGAAAGACTGGCAATCGCAGGAAATTCGGCTGAAGCGTGACCGCCGCGATGTTGTGTTGTACGCGGAGATTCTCTCAAAAAACGGAAGCGCGGGTTGCTGTGTGTTCTCAGACGCATTCGGGCCGGGTTTTTTTGAAACCATGGGAGAGGTGTTCTTATTCGCGCTCCCAAGCCGATATCAGTGTTTTGTATTCCCAAAGTTTGGAGGAAATGTGTCCGCCTATTCAGAGATGGTCCACTCGGCATACCGTGCCTCGGCGCAGCCGATCAGCGTCGAGCTTTTCGAATGGGAAAAGGGTCAGATCCGCGCCGTAGGCGTGTTTGAACGGCCTTGATCAGGTCCGCGTGCCGCGCGCGTCTTGCTGTTCGAGGTCACTTCGCGGCCTTCACCGGCTTGCCGATGCAAAACAGTTTCGTGTCCGTCCGCAGCAAAAGCTCGCCATTTGTAGGTACAATTGACGAGCGGATTTGCTTGTCTTCAGGCGTTCCAAACGAGGCTTGATGGAGAATCTTCCCGTCGGCAGCGTTCACCACCACCACGTCGCCCGTGAAGTTCACGATGTAGATCTTTCCATCGACGGCCGTGGGCGACGCTTCGTACTTGGTGCGGCCCGGGGTTTCAATGGACCATTTGATTGAGCCGTCCGGAGCGACGCGGGATAGGGCTTTGGCAACATCGGAGAGCACGAAGAAGTCGCCATCGTAGAAGGCCGGAGTGGGAACGTCCGAAGTCACTGCGCGATCGGTGCTGCTCCATGCGAGAGCTTTTTCGTCGAGTGTGCCGGTTCCAGGCTTCACTGCGTACACAGGCGCCTTCTTCGGTGCGCACGCCAGCACGACTCCGGCGCCCGCGACGGGTGAGGGGACCAGGCGCCAGTGCCCGATCCGTGTCGGATTCCAAGTTCCCCACCGCCAGAGTTCTTCGCCCGTGTTCGGATTGTGGCCTGACACCATGTCCCCGCCGACGATGAGAATCTGCCATTTGCCGTTCAACATGTGCGGGATTGGAGTACTGAAGGCCTCGCGCGATTCGGCTTGCGCTTCCGTGGTCCGGACATGGCGCCACAGCGTCTTGCCAGTGGCGGGGTCGGCGCAAAGGAGATACGACTCGCCATCGGGCTTGCCTCTTTCGTGAACCGGTTCGTTCCGTTGCAGGACTTGGATGTACAGCTTACCGTCGAAAAGCATCGGGCTTGCGGAATAAGTCCACTGGTAGGCGAAAGCTCCAAAGTCTTGCTCAAGGTTCCTGAGCCAAAGAAGCTTCCCATCCATACCCAAAAGCGGCTTCTTATCCACACCAAAAGCTGCGACGTCTCCATTGCCGTAAACAAATATGACTCGCTCTCCATCGGTCACCGGCGAAGGGGATGAAAAGTTGCTCCGGTCGTCACGCTTGATCCCATCGGAGACTTTGTTTTGCCAAATAGTTTTGCCAGTCAAGCGATCCACGCACATGGCGTGCGTGGACTGGTTTTCAGCATCGACACTCGAGAGAAAAATTTTGCCCTGATATACAATCGGGGTCGACGCACTGGGGCCGGTTAATGGCAAAGACCACGTCACTTCACTGTCGCGCGTGAAAACTGTGGGCAGATTTTTTTCCGAACTCGAACCGTTGAAATTGGGTCCGCGCCACTGCATCCAGTCATCCGCGTTTGAGTAGGGTGCAAAGCAAAGGACGGACAAGGTGGCTAGAGTGAAGGGGAGCGTTTTCATGGGGTGGAAGCGCGAATCGTATAGAGCGAGGCTTTAGATACTCAAAGGCTTTTTGCCTGCGATAAAGGCGAACTTTAATCGGCCGTTGATGTGATCAATTACGTTGGTCCGGCTTTTTGCCTCTGGCGCCCCTCTGTGGAGGCGTCCATTCAGGTGAGTGGTACTGTGGAAGGTGCAACGGCGCGGAGTCGGCAAAGTTCGCTTGATCCTTCGCGAGCAAGCTTAAAAGACCCTTGATGCGCTCTGAATGTTCCGGCTTGCTCGCCAAATCGTTCACTTCGCTCGGGTCGGACTGCAGGTCAAACAACTGTGTTTTGTCAACCTGCGGGTAGCGTATGAGCTTCCACTTTCCGTCGGACACGCTTCTCTGGACGTTCTTGTACGCCAGCATCAGGCTGCTCCTCGCCTGACGGGAGGGATCCTTGATCACGGGCGTCAGGTCCATTCCCTCGCTGCGTACCGGTGCTTTTACCCCGCAAAGACTGCCCAAAGTCGGGAGCACGTCGAAGAGATAGCACATGGCGTCTGTTCTTTGGCCTGCGGGAATTCCATCACCGCAAATAATGAGCGGAACGCGCATCGAATGCTCGTATACGTTTTGTTTGCCGATTAATCCGTGACTACCGCGCGCGACTCCGGAGTCTGCGCTGAAAACAACGATGGTGTTTTTGGCATGCGGAGAAGCCTCGAGCGCGTCGAGAATCCGACCAATCTGGGAATCGAGATAGGAGACGTAACGGTAATACTCTGCAATGATTTCCTTAACCGCCTGCTCGGTCCGAGGCCACGGGAGCAAGTGTTCATCGCGGATATCCATTTCACCATTGTTCCAAGGATGCTGCGGCAAAAAATTTGGCGGCAGCGGGATGGAGTTTGGGTTGTACGAAACGTTGAATGAGTCCGGAACAATGTGCGGGTCGTGTGGCGCGTCAAACGGCACGTAGCAGAAGAACGGGGAGTCCTTGTGTCCTTTTAAAAATGCAATCGCCTCGTCTGCGAATGTCTCGCATGCGTGTTTTTCAGAAACGCTCGGTTTGCCAAGAACGCCTCCGGTCACATCGCTCAACTTTGCCTTCATTGGATCGGTCATGCCTCCGACAAAAATTGATTT
>JBILLC010000062.1:0-8122 GCA_044376275.1 Chthoniobacteraceae bacterium
CACAAAGGTTTCACTGAATCGACCGGAGATTGAGCCGGGCACATTTCTCTTTAGGTTCAACGAACCCCGCCATGTTTTGGCGATCGATCCCACGTTCAAATACGCTATCGTCTCGGGAAGCAACCTGAAGCTGCTATGGATTCTTTCTCGAACCCCCGAACCGAATCCGGAAACTGTTCAACAAATGTTAGAACAAGCTCAGGGGATGGGATTTCCGCTGGAGGAAATCACGTTTCTTCCTGTGCAGAAATGACTCTTTTTTGGGCCGGCGGCCGGGGCGGCGAACAAGTTTTGCGCTACCCCGTTGCGTAACTGGATTCCACCCGGTTTGCGACGTCGCGGTAGCCGTAGTCCGCCTCGTAGATCTCCTTGAGCGCATTGACGTAGTCGGCCTGGTTGCCCATTTTTTCATGCAAAAGAGCAAGCCGGTAAAGGGTCTCTTTCTTGGTCACATCCATCGCCACCATCTCGGAGGCAGCCGCCTTTAACTGCTGGACTGCAAGATCCAGCATTCCCTTCTCCTCATAGCAACGACCAAGCAAGCTGATCGCCTTTAAACGCGCATTCGGGTTCTGACGGGCACGCTGCAACTCGGGAATCGCCTCGTTGAACTGACCGGCCTCCACCATACGCTCCCCCAGCTCAAAACGGAGTTGCAGATCAGTCGGATTGCGGTCGACCCGCTTGCGCGCCTCGCCGATCACTGCTTCGGCTTTCTCGGCCTTTAGTGCAGTCAGTTGGTTCCGATAGGTTTCCGCCTCTGGGTGCGCGTCGCCGCCGGCCTTGAACCACTCCTCCAAAGCTTCAATGGAAACATCCAACTGCTTCGCTTTAAGGTCGGATACCTTTCTCGCGATGGCGGGGTCGCTGCCGCTGATCAGCTCGTTGCAATAGGCATACCATTGGACGGTACTTCCAAGATCTTCGGCCTGTTTTGTTTGCTCAAACTTTAACTCCATCAGCCCGGCGATACGCCGCACCACATCCACATTCGAGGGGTTCGCCTCGTACTCCTGACTGAGTTCCGCAAGTTGCCCCTCAATTGTCGCCAAGTCCTTGAACGTCCTTCCCTTTTGCTCAAGAAGTTTCGCTTCATCCTTGTCTTTGATGAGGTCGCGGTAGCTTTTAGCCGTCTCCCAACCGCCTTGCTTCATGGTCGCCGTGGCCGCCATGTCCTTGGCCCGCTTGAGTGCCTCGAGATCTCCCGGGTTGATTTGGGCAATCTTGTTGAAAATTTCGAGCGCCATCTCCGGCTTGTCCGCAGCGGTGTACATCTCCGCCAGCTCATGCAACACCTTTGTGTCTCGCGGGTTCGCTTTAATCAGCGTCTCCAGGGCAAACATCGCTATCTCCGGATACCCAGCAGCAGCAGCAGCGTCTTTTAACAAGTGGTTGGCACCGGGATTGTAAGGATCCGCCTCCAGCGCTTTCTCAGCCGCATCCATCGCCGCAAGGGGATCCTTCTTCGCGGATGCTCCGCTCCGGAACGAAGTGGAAGAAAGACCGCTGAACATGCCGCTGCCCTTTTTCCCGCCGGACTGTGCTATCGCAGCTGACCTGAGTACTTTACGGCCATCCAAGAAACCTGGTGCTTCCCTGAGAAGCGTTTGGAGTAGGGAGATGGCGTAGCCATGGTTCTTCAACTCCGCTGCGCTCTTGGCTTTCTGCCAAAGAGCCCGCGCCTTGTCCGATAGCTCTCGTTCTGTACAAATAGGCATAAGGGGATCCCTCGAGTTTGCAAAACTTCCCAAAGAAACTCAAGTGCGACGGAACCAAGTCACAGCCCAGAATTTATTGCATTCATCGCAACCGGAGGCGAGTGTTTCTGAGCATCGAGCCTTCACCGTGAAGGCCGGCCCAGAGCGGGACAACGCGCGGAAGTAAGGTGCGAGCTGTGCGACTACACCTTTGGCAACCCCACCACCATCAACCATGAGGCAAAATCCGCCGCTGTCGCACTGATACCCGCCCACAAATCCCGGTTGGAGTAGTTCAGGCGCGCAACCGCAATAAGGGTGAACACCGAGACGAATCCGCACCAAAGCAGGCTTTTCTGCAAGAAACCTTTCATCCCTTCCCCCTTACAGCAATCCTGCAAAACCGCAATACCTCCAAAGAAAGACAGTGCCGCATGCACCCCTGAACATCCCGATGAGAGATCCCTTCGCCATTTTTGGAATGGAGCCACGGCCTTGGATTGATCTCGATGTGCTGGGGGAGTCTTTCAATAAAAAGGCGGCAGTCTGCCACCCAGATTCGAACCTCGAAACGGGTGCTTCGGGCAAGTTTCTGGACCTGAACACAGCCTACCAAACCTTAAGAGATCCGGTAAGCAGACTTCGCTGCCTTTTGGAATTGAGCGGTACCATACCGCAGCGCGAACAAAGAGACTCAAACCCAGTCCCTCAGGAGCTCGTCGCTCTATTTGCTGAGATTGCCCCGATCAAAGCCGCACTTCGTGACTTTCTACGCCAGCGCTCCACCGTCAAATCTCCGCTGGCGCTCGCTTTACTCAAAAATGAAGAGCACAAGCTCATCGCGGCGACCGCTATCTTAGAGAAGAAACTGCATCACCACTGGCAGAGCTGCGAGGAATCGCTGCAAGCGCTCAACCAACAGTGGAGTGAATGCTCTCCCACCTTGCTTCTCTCTGCGAACACACTCGCCACCAAAATGAAGTTTTTACAAAAGTGGATGGCCAGCTTGAAAATTGAATCGCTCGAAAGCACCGATCCCGCAGCCATCCCAAATCAACCCTAATGAGCCTCATTCAAGAAGAACACATTGACTGTCCATGGTGCGGAGAACCTTTCTCGATCACGATCGACACCTCCGCTGGAAGCCACGAGTACATCGAGGACTGCACGGTTTGCTGCCGCCCTATTTTAATTTTGGTTGAATGCGAACCCGGTCAGCTTTCGTCTGTTGAAATTCAACGTCCATGAATCACGCGATGCGCATCGAGGTCATCAACACTGGCTCAGAGCTTTTGTACGGCCAGGTACTGAACACACACCTAAAATTTCTCGCGGAGTCAATTTTTCCTTTGGGTTTGTCGATTCAAAAACAGGTCACCGTTCCGGACGGCCCTGCAATCCGATTTGCATTGGAGGATGCTTTCAAAACGGCAGACATTATCCTCATCACCGGAGGCCTCGGGCCGACTTCTGACGACCTCACACGCGACATCGTAGCGGAACTTTTAAACCTGCCTCTCGAGGTGAAGCCTGAAATTGAGGCCTACATCGCAGAGCGACTGAACAGGCGGGGCATTCCAATTTCAAGCCGCATCATGCGCCAAGCCCTCTGCCCGAGAGGCGCACAAATTATTCATAACGAATTCGGCACCGCACCCGGACTTTACATCCCGCCCATTTCGCTGCCAGCCCCTTGGCCACCATTTTCGCCTCACCTTATTCTTCTCCCAGGCCCGCCACGAGAGTTGCGCCCGATGGTTGAAACTCAAGTTGTAAAGCTGCTTTCTAAAATTTCACCAGCGAAACAAACGAAAATGAAAACATGGAGGGTGATTGGCACTCCAGAGTCTGTGGTGGAGGATAGAATAGGGGCGCAGTTGCTGAATCTCGGCGTAGAACTTGGATACTGCGCAAGGCTTGGCGAGGTAGATCTCCGCGTGGTCGGATCGATCGAACAAATCGAAAAATCAGAATCACTAATCCTCTCTGCGTTTGGCAAATCAGTACTCCCTCAATCAGCCCACAGTCTTGAGGAGTACATTGTCGCCGAGTTAACCAAGAGAGAACAAACGCTTGCGACTGCGGAGAGCTGCACTGGCGGACACATCGCAAATCTCATCACAAACATTTCAGGCAGCTCTGTGATTTTCACACATGGATTTGTCTGCTACGCCAACCAAGCAAAGGAGGCGATCGGGGTTTCTGCAGATCTGATCGCATTGCATGGCTCAGTCAGCCAACCAGTTGCGGAAAGTCTGGCCGTCAACACTAGACGCATCTCCGGAGCAAACTTCGCTCTTGCCACCACTGGCATCGCAGGCCCAACGGGCGGCACCGATGTCAAACCCGTGGGCACTATTTACATCGCCTTATCGATCCAAGAGGGGGATTGCATTGTCGAACGCCATCGCTTTCACACAGATCGTCTCAGCTTTAAGCAACTCGCATCGCAAGCCGCGCTAAATCTTCTCCGTCGTGTTCTGATAGAGACCCGCTTAGATCCCGGTTAATTCTCCACTTCCACCTTTGGCTCCGGTTGATCAGCGTTGCGCTGCTGCGCCGTGTATTGCGCCAAAAGCTGCCGATTCATGTATTCCAACCGAAATACCACAGAGCGCTCATTAAACACCCGGATGCTGAGGACAATCAAACCGTCATCATTTTGGCGCTCCCAAGTTGCCTCGTAAAAATCCTTCCCGTTGGCAATGCGCTCGACCACCGCGGCCGCATCCTCCGCTTCACTAATCTCATGAACTGCGCTTGGCTCGCCGTATTCTGCATCCACAGCATCCTGAACTCCGACCGCCCACTCCAAAAACTGGGCAAGAGAGTCCGTACTACGCGGACAAACCCGGACATACGCGCCAGCCATCACACGGTTTTCATGATCGGGAATCAGTACCGCCTCGACTGACGCCCCAACGAGCGTCGCCTTGCGCCGTAGCCGACCGTTGCTTTCAGTCCAATTAGAAAGGTTTGCAACCTCCGAAATCGCCGTCCCAAACTGCGTTCCTAGAAACTGGTTCGGAAGCGACGCTCTGCTCAAATTCTTGATGGCTTCCTTTACTACAGGTGTCTCAGAGACGACTGCACTAGACGCGACGCCGACTGCCGAATCCGTACTGCTGCCACGGGTAGCGTTGTCACTCCCATCGGATTCCACCATTGGCTTTAAAGCCTGAGTTGTCAGCACAGCGACCTCAATGGACCGCTCCGAGCCTGAAGCAACCGAGGCCCCCTTGACCACAAGATCACTGCTATCCATCGGCGACAACTCAGTTTTCTGAGGTGGAGGCTGCACAATTTCGCCACTTGGAACGGCTTCTTCAATCTCGCGCAAAACAGGCGCCACGTGCACAAGATCGCCAGGATCCGCCGACGGTTCGTACTCGCGATTCCTAAAGATCGCGCTCACGCGAAAAACACCGACACAGAGAAAAAATGCGAGCACTGAACAAACGGCGATGCTGACTGCCAGCCTGCGTGAGCGATCCCATGCCGCAAACCCACTGAAAATGCGCGCGATCTGAACCTCGACCATTAAAAGCACTTGATGAATCCGCTGTAATAAATCAGGCAATACTCCTCCAAAATCAGGCACAGCGCGATCACCGTGATCAGACTGCAACAACCGATGGTGCATCGAAGCTAACTCTTCACCCTTAAGAGTAAGCTGGCGGTTCAATTCGATCTCTTTCTCGCCAGCGTGACGAAGCTTCTCCTCCAATTCATTCACTCTCTCCACAAGGCGAGCACTATGACTCGCACTGTCACCACCTCGCTCCAAAATTGAGATTGCTTCATGACCTTGCACATCGCCCCCTTTCGCGTCTGCCGGCCGAGCCTCGGATCTCGCATTTGATTTCACAAGCGCTTCATCTAGCTCTGCAATGCGTTTTTGAGACTCCTTTAAATTTTGATGTTGCTGGTGAATCTCTTCTCGCAACTTTTGTTCATTCTGAAGCGCACTTCTTAATTCAAACTCGACCTCCTTGAGTTTTAACTTCGCTCCTTTGCATTCCTCCTTGAGCACGCTCAGTTCAGTAAGCCGCGCCGTTAGCACTCGAGTTTCCTCCTCCGATTCACTCAACCGCAATTTGAGTCGAGCTCCCTCGAGACCAACCTGTTTCATTTCACGCAAAAGTACATCGCGTGCCTCCTCTGAACTCTTTAGGCCAGCTCTAAACTCATCGCTTTTGCTTTTTTCGAGCGCAAGTGCTTTAGCGTTCTGATCACAATCCGCTTTTAGGACCTCAATCGTCTTTAGCGACTTACTCAAACGCTGCTCGATCGCCTGACCTTCGCTCAATTTCTGCTCAAGCAGACTCGCATTTCGAGCTGCTGCATCGCCTCTCTCCTCCGCGATCTTTAGAGCCGCTTTTCCCGTCTCCAACTCCGACCGTAAACCTGCAAGCACTTTTTCAGTTTGCGCCGAATCAACCTCAAACCTCGAACGCACCTTGGCACTCTCTTCCACTTGCTCCCGCAGCGC
The DNA here is from genome assembly GCA_044376275.1 of Chthoniobacteraceae bacterium. GTDB lineage: Bacteria > Verrucomicrobiota > Verrucomicrobiia > Chthoniobacterales > Chthoniobacteraceae > Chth-196. The sequence continues at coordinate 6,190 of JBILLC010000062.1, forward strand.
CTGACGCTCAATAACCATCTCAGAAAACTCCCGCTCCATTGACGAAAGACGCTCCCGCAGACTTTCCATCTCTTTACTCAAGATTTCCTTCTCCTTGAGTGAAGCGGCCAATGCCTCCGTCGAGTCGCCCTGATCCGGCACATGCGGAAAACCCTCACCTGCCTGAGGCTCCGGCACGGTGAAAAGCCCCCCGCACGCGTTGCACGCGCGAGCCTGGCCGAACATGTCGGGATCAGCTTCAAACAACTGACTGCAGTGAGGGCACAAAAAAGAAAGCGCCATGGGATGGTTCAATAACGGCCGCGTGCATCGAAGCAGACAAAGGACTTGCTGTCATCAGCTGAAGTGGATCCGTGTGCACGCAACAGGCTCAACCTGCTGCTTTCGGATTGATGCTGGCCCCGATTTCCATAAGTTTGTTGGCTGAATGGAACTCGATATAGGTAAAATTACAGAGACAATCCTGACGTCCTACCGCACAGCGGGTGGGATGAATAACTTGGACGAGTCCAACCTGCCATCCAAACGTGCTGTCGCGTCTATTTGCGAGGATCTCCTGCAAATTGTCTTTCCTGGATTTCACGATCAGGAGCCTATTCATTCCTCGCACCTAAGCAGGGTCACCTCACATCGTTTGTTTTCAATCGCGGGCAGGCTTCTTGCAGAGTTGCGCAAAAGTATGCGATCGCGTCCAGCGCAAGAATTACGGTTGGATTCCGAACACCTTCTGCTCGAGTTTTTGAGCTCCATTCCGAAAGTGCGCGATCTTCTCGAATCCGATGTGAAGGCCGCGTTTGAAGGCGATCCAGCAGCGTCAGGAACCCAGGAGATCATTGTTGCCTATCCATTCATCGAAACCCTAGCGATTCAGCGAATGGCGCATATTTTCTACCTCCAAGGTGTGCCGATCATTCCTAGAATGATGACAGAGTGGGCGCATTCACGGTCAGGAATCGACATTCATCCCGGCGCACAAATCGGTTCGCATTTTTTTATCGATCACGGCACCGGAGTAGTAATTGGCGAGACTGCGGTGATTGGGGCGCACGTGAAGCTTTACCAAGGAGTGGTTGGAGCTGGATCAACGGTGGCCGCAAGCGTCTTTCTAACCCACAGCGTGCCCGCTCGCTCGCTGGTTTTTTATGAGGAGCGCCAACTGCAAATTTTGAACAAGGATCAGCGCGGAAAATCGTGGGATGACTGGGTAATCTGATTTCAACGAAATACGAACCATAGTCATGAGGCGGCGTTCATTTCGTCATTTTGACGTGTTTGCTTGATTGTTTGCCATTCCTTTAATCACACCCAGAAGGCACGCCGGCAGACGCCAAGGCGGACAACTCAATCAAGCGTCCGGGCGAGAAAGGGCTCCTGCGATAGACATTTCGAATTAACCATTGCTGCCATGTTCCACCCGATGAAATCAAAGCTGCTTTACACTCTCCTAACTTTATCCTTTGCATCTCCATCTTTCACGGAAGCACAGGATTATTTCCCGCCCCCTGACAGTAAAGGTGGATGGCGCACACTGAAGGATTCGAGCGAGATTAGGACAAAAGCAGGACTTGATCTAAATAGGATCGAGACGGCGTATAAGGTATGCGAACGCGGTACGCCCAACGGTGGATTACTTGTTGTACGTCGCGGCTATTTGGTTTTCGAAAAATATTTTGGCCGCGCGAGCAGGAATGCAAATCCTGACATGGCATCCACGGGCAAAGCATACACAAGCATCGCATGCGGGGTGATGCTTGAGGAATTCAAAGATCGAATTCCTCGGGGGCTTGACACGAAAGTATTCACCGAAAAATTTCTCCCCCAAGCTTTCCCGCTGGATGACCCGCGCAAGGCAGAGATCTTACTCGGCCAGCTGCTCTGCATGACGGCAGGTTATTGGGGCGAGGGGCAGACCCCGTCCGGATTTATTCTGGGC
>JBILLC010000065.1:0-7882 GCA_044376275.1 Chthoniobacteraceae bacterium
AATATCAACTGAATCAATCGCCGCTAGCTGCTCACCGAACTGGTCGGGTAACGCGATGCCCGACATTTTTAATTGCGTGATGATGCTCAGCAATTCAGCCAGCAAATCGGTTCCTGTCGTCTCCCCGATCGGGATGCTGCGAAGCACTTCCACTTTTGCGATTCGAAACGGCTTGAGCTGTTCCCAATCGGAAAATCTGACACGCTGCACCCCCTGCAGAACCAGATGTGAAGTGCCGTCCTTGTTTTGCACGCACGCGCGGATTAATCCAACACCGGCAACATTCCGGAGGCGCTTTTCCGAATCATCCTCCGGTTGCGCTATGGCAATCAGGCGATCGGTTTCCAAGGCGCACGTGAGCATTGCGCGATAGCGTGGTTCGAAGATGAACAGGGGGAGCAGGGTGTTTGGAAAGAGTGTCGCCCCGCCCAGCACCATTACAGGCAATCTATCGGCAACCGGTGTTTCGCTGGCGTCAGAGAACATGCTCATCAAGAAAACGTCGGCGTCATCAGTTTCGGGGTGTCGCCCCAGCTTCTTCGTAGCCCCGGTTCGGGCATCGCCGTGGAGAGACTAAGTTTGCGCATTGGTCGTAGCCCCGCTTTTGGAAGGGTCTCTAAAAAGAGCAAAGAAAATTAAGAGGATCGCTGCGGATCCCGCAGCCGGAATGAGCCAAGTCGGGGCCCAGTTCACGCTTTTGTCGGGCAGCGAGTATTTCTCGATGACAAAGCCCTGCGCGACCGAACCCACGAGCATTCCGGCACCATAAGTGATGAAGGCGATGAAGCACTGGGCGGCGGCGCGCATCCGCTCGGGCGCGCGCTGGTCCACATAGACCTGGCCTGTGACAAAGAAGAAGTCAAAACAAGGTCCGTGCAAAATGATTCCAGCAAGAAGCATCCACATTGCGGCCTTCGCGTCGCCGTAAGCGAAGAACACGTACCGAACTGCCCAGCAGGCCATTCCCAGAAGCAACATCCGCTTCACTCCGAGACGCGCAAACATCACAGGGAAAACCAGCATGAAGAGCACCTCGCTCATCTGTCCGAAAGTCATCTTGGCCGGCGCCTCCGCAACCCCGATTTGAGTCAAAAACCGCTCCGCCCCCGAATAGTAAAACGCCAGAGGAATGCAGATTAAAAATGAACCGATCGCAAAGACTGCGAACGATCGGTCCTTCATCAAGTCCAGAGCATCCAGTCCCAGAATCGCCCGGATGCTGATTGGTTCCCCCTTCGCTTTCGGCGGGACGTTCGGCAGCACTACGAAGCTGTAAATGCCAAGCCCGATGGAGACAGCCGCGCCGATCACAAACTGATCCGGCATCGCCCCCAGGTTGAGTTTCCCAATTAACATGCCTGCTGCAATCCATCCGAAAGTGCCCATGACACGGATGCTTCCGAAGCTCTTGGCCGAGTCGGTCATCTGTGAAAATGCGACTGCGTTTGCGAGCGCTAGAGTTGGCATGTAACAAAGAGTGTGGGCGACAAGCAGCGGATAAAATTCGCGAAACGCCGTCGCTTTTGATGCGAGAAACAGGAGTCCGCCTCCGAGAATATGCAGCACTCCAAGAACGCGCTGCGCAGGAAAAAAACGGTCTGCAACCGTGCCCACAAAGAATGGAGAGATCATTGCAGCCACCGATGTCGCTCCGAAAGCGGTCCCGATTTCGGTTGGAGTGAATCCGAGCCCGTTCATCCAAGTTCCCATCGAAACCCCCCAGGTTCCCCAGACGAAAAATTGTGCGAAGAACAGGATCGAGATTTGAATGCGCGCTTGGGGGTTCATGATGACGGATTTGGAGGAGGGTGTCGCAGAGTATTAATGCCAAGCTGTGTTCATCAAGGATTAGAAACGCCAACCCTTATTCGCCAGTCTTGGCGGACCGCTTTCGTTTGTCCTGGCAGCTTGAGCAGACCCCAAAAATCTCCAGCGTGTGGGTGACGTTTGAGTAACCCATCTGCCGGACCATGCGCTCCAAGCCGTCTGCAAAGCAGACATCCAATGTCACTACACTGGAACAGTCACGGCAGATCACATGATGATGATGATGCTCGCCGGTATTGAACTCGTACCGGTAAATGCCGTCGCCAAAATCGCAGCGACGCACCAAGTCAACTTCCTCTAAGGTGGCGATCCCGCGGTAGACAGTGACCGGGTCGCACACGTTTTTTGGGAGCCGTTTGTGAAGTTCGTCGACGGTGAACGGGCCATGCTCACGGGTTAATACGGCGAGGATCTCCTTGCGTGGCGAGGTGATGCGGTAACCGAGAACCCGGAGCTTTTGCAGGGCATGCTCTAGGTTTTTGTCGTCGCAACATCCATGGGGATGGGGGCCGTCGTGGTCAGACATTTCCTGAAAGTAAGCAGTTTTAACTCCCAACCCAAGCGCCAAACACGAAGTTGGGGCCCAAGGCGGCGTGACCCGGTGTCAAGAAGCGCACAGAATTTCGGTTCCTTGCGCGTCGCCGGGGTATTGGCTAGGATGAAACCAATGTCTGATGCACCCCAGAGTCAGTACCCATGCAGCCCCCATCAAAAGGTCCGAGGCATTGTGTATTTTGCGCGGATGGCCGACAAGATTCGCCTTAAGGCCCAAGGGTTGCTGGGCGACGATTATCTCGCCAATCTTGGAAAAGGGTTTGATGGCAACTGCGCTTCCTTCCTCGGTATGGGTTACGAAGAGATCGCTCGGCGGATCCTGGAAGGCGGGTCGGACGAGGAAGTGTTGGATTGGTGCTTCAGGGAGGGGGGTGGTCCGAGTGAGAGTCAGATTTTCGTGTGGAACGAGTACATGCGCAAGTGCGGCTGGAATGATGCGCTCACCGAGCGGCTGAAGGCGCGATTAAATGAGGGCGGATTCGGCGGCCGAACCGACATACAGACCCTTTTTGACTACATTGACCTCGACGAGGGCAGACTTTAAGGCTCGCAAAAATTACATTGCACGGTGACGCAGCCCGCTTTGAATCCGCTCCTACCACCTTTCCATGCCGCACTTTAAATTCGTAGCCCGCTCAAGCAAAGGCGCTCTGATCGATGGGATCATCGAGGCGGCGGATCGATCCGCCGCTTTGCGGGAGATTGAAAAAACGAAGGGTTTTCCTGTCCGGGCCGAATTGGTGGTGCCGGGTCAGAAACAGGCGCCTGCTTCTGCTGAGGCTGGCGGCACAGCAAAGGCGCATGCGAGCGCTGCCGCTGCGGCCAGTGTGCAGACAATGTCGCATACCCAGCAGCATTTGTTTACCGAACAGCTCGCACTTCTTCTGGGCGCTGGGATGACCTTGGATGAGGCGCTCGGCATTTTGGAAAAACGAATGAAGCATCCAAAGCTTCACGCAATGTCCAAGGGGCTGCACCAAGCGCTTGTCGAGGGCCGCAGCCTTTCCCAAGCGCTCAAGGATTATCCAAAAATATTCTCCCCACTCTATGTGAATATGGTGGCTGCGGGGGAAGCATCTGGAACGCTACCCGATATTTTAAAAAGGCTGGTTCGGTATCTCGCCGAGCTCAAAGAATTGCGCGACCGCGTGCAGCAGGCGTTGGTTTACCCGGCGATCCTCGTGCTCGTCGGCATCCTGATGGTGACAGTTTTCATGACTGTGATGGTGCCAAAGCTGCTGAAGTTTTTTACCGATACAAACCAAGAGCTGCCGTTTGCGACGCAGATGCTGATGAAAACCCACACGGCTTTAGCTCACTACTGGTGGGTTGGAATCATCGTTTTTTTCCTGTGCAGCGCGGCGTTCCGTTCGTGGACTTCCACTCCTGAGGGATCAAAGGCTTGGGACGCTTTGCGCTGGAAGGTTCCGGGTTACGGAAGCGTGATGCGCCACCGGTACTACGCTCAATTTGCCCGGACACTCGGGACGTTGATTTTAAATGGGGTCACTCTGTTAAAGGCGCTTGAGCTCATTGAGGACATCGCTGGGAACGTTTTCGTGCGGGAGAAAATGAAGGCGGCGCAGCAGTCGGTTGTTGACGGACAGGCGCTCTCGAATGCGCTTTTGCAGCAGAGCATCTGTCCGGAGCTGTTCATCGACATGCTTGCAGTGGGAGAGCAGTCGGGTCGCCTCGGCGAGACACTCGGGAACATCGCCGACGTATACGACAGGGAACTGGATAAACAGGTGAAACTGATATCCACACTGATTCCTCCCCTCGTGATGATTGGCATCGCGGTGGTCGTCGGATTTGTCGTGTTCGGGATCTTGAGCGCGGTCTTCTCGATGACCCAGGGCCTGAGGCCCGGTATTTAGACTTTACAAGGCCAGGGCCGCTCGGAACATGGACCGATTGGCTGTTGTAATCAGCGGCTTTTTGAATAGCATTGAGGTGCCGATGAATCTCCTTCAGAGCATTCTAAAAACCGCAATGCTGACAGCCTTGGGATTGTCCTCAATGCTGTGTGGTTTGCACGCCCAACTGGCCACCCAGACGACGCCTTTCACAACCCAGATTGACCTGAGCAGTCTGCTGGCGGGCCGAGGCCAGACGAGTCTCCCGCTTTGGATCGAAAATCTCAGCCACCACAAATACCGGGACGACACAACCGGACTGCACCGCACGGCGGTCAGGGTCCGGCTCAGAAAATTGTCGTCGCTGACTTCCCACGTTGAGTTCCGCGTCGGGATGGAAGCGGGTTTGGAAAAACCTGCCGTGATCACCGGCTGGAACGAAACAGGCCAACAACTTTTCGCATCGGACCCGATTGGGTCGGCTGCCTCGCGGATTACCGAAGTCGTTCGCATTCCAATCAACGGGATGGACTACGTGGAACTGGATCTGCCGAAGGACGGATCGCGGCTCACGTCGCTCTTAGCCACCATTCTCAAGAAAAGCCAGGTTCTTCATCCCGTGGATTTCCCTCCCGCCGCTGTATCTGATCCATTCGGAAATCCGGCGACGGTCTCCTCTGCTCAGGACCAAGACAAGCGCCTCTGGACTCGCGTGTCAGCGATGCTCGAATCAGAGTCATTCCGTCTGTTGCCAACCGGGAGCCAACCGTTGCAGTTCACCCTCGCGAAACCACCCCGGTACGCGATGGTTTGCTTTGAGATGCGCAACGTCTCGCCGGAACTGCCCCCCTCAATTGGCGTCAACGGCACACCGCTCCCCGCAGTCTCGATGACGATGCCTGATCTAGCTGATCCGGGTTGGAGCCTCAGGAATCTGGAAGTTTCAAAGGTGGAGCATCTTTATTATTCGGGTTGGATTCGCCTCCAGCAGGCGATTCCCGCTGGGGCGCTCGCGAACGGTGAAAACGAGCTGCTTTTCTTCTCTCCATCGCAAGCGGAGCCCGCTGAAATTCGGCGGGTGGAAATCCAGTTGAAGTATTAATGGCCGCGTAGTTCAGCGCCTTTGGACCGTAAACATTTTAAAATCTTATAACGAACTGCATGAACACCTATTCAAGATCCTTCCGATCCGGCTTCACATTGGTAGAAATCATGATGGTCGTGATGATCATCGGTCTGCTCGCGGGTGTTGCTGCATTCACAGTTGGAGACAACATCGGAATCGCGAAAGACACCCGAATTAAAAGTGACATACAAACGTTGCAGACGCAGTTGATGGTTTACGAGACAAGCAACGGATCTGCGCCAAACAATGATGAGGGGCTGCGGGCGCTTCTCGAAAAGCGTCCCAGACAATTGATGAAGGAAATTCCGTTGGATCCGTTTGGCGAGAAGTACGAGTACCTGAATCCAGGAAGGCACAACCCAGAGAGCTATGATATTTTCTCCAAAGGAAAAGACCGGATTGCGGGCACCGAGGACGACATTGGCAATTGGAAAAAGTAACAAAATCAGAGAAGAGGAACAGATTGCAATCACGTGCGGATTCGGGCGCTTCACGTGTAAGCAAAAGCCTTCTTTCGGAAAATCTCTTCGCGCTGAATTTGAGCGCCTACACGAGCTCACCTGAGCTCACCTGAGCTTACACGAGCCGCCAGCGTGCGAGATCTTGTGAGTCAATGACCCCTACGGGTTTCCCATCAACATCGGTCACGATGATGTCGTCAATATTGTGTTTTTCGAGAATCCTCAAAGCCTCAGCAGCGAGACGTTCGGATCCGATGCAAATGGGGGAGCGAGTCAGGAATCTTTCCACCGACTGATCGCCGAGGTCCGGTGTCGTCTGATAAAAGCGCGCGAAATCGCCGTGTGTAAAAATACCGTCGACTCTGCCCTCCGAGTCTACAGCGACCGCTGCGCCAGCCCGATGGACGGTCATTGAAGCGAGCACCTCTCGGACGGGCATGTGTGGTTGAACCACCGCAATCTGGTCTAGCCCGCGCATCACCGCGTGCACCTTCAAAAGAAGGCTGCGTCCGAGACTGCCGGCGGGGTGGTATCGCGCAAAATCATCTTTGGTGACGCCGCGGGCTTCCAAGAGCACCATTGCAAGGGCGTCACCGAGAGCCATCATGGCGGTTGTGCTGGAGGTGGGTGCCAACTCAAGCGGGCAAGCCTCGCGTGAAACCTGCACGTTGAGAACGATGGAGGCTGCTTTGGCCACGGAAGAGGCCGCATTGCCCGTCATTGCGATTACATCAATGCCCAACCGCGCCGCTGCAGGCAGGAGCGCCACTAATTCATCCGTCTCCCCGCTGTACGAGAGCAGCAGTAGAAGATCGCCCTCTGTAAAAAGTCCGAGGTCGCCATGCAGCGCATTGACGGCATGTAACACCACCGAAGGACAACCGGTGCTGGTGAGTGTTGCAGCGATTTTTTCGCCGACGCATCCCGACTTCCCGACCCCGCAAACAACAACCTTGCCACGCGAGTCAGCGCAGAGTTTGAGGCGTTCAACCGCTTTCGAAAAATTATCATCAAGCCGCTGCTCAAGGTTGCGAATTTCCGTTGCCTCGAGTTGTAGCACGCGCCGGCCTAGTGAGACTAAATCCATAGGTAAACCAAACCTTTTTGGGCGCGCATGTAAAATTCTTTAGACCTGCATCACGAACACGCAGGCCGCCCCTGTGGCTTAGCTTTTAGCGGTGGAAAGATTCGGCACCGGACATCCGATCGAATCCGCGAACAAGCGAATAATCACCATTTCCTGTTCTGAGATGCGCCCCTCATAACTGGCTGCGAGCCCGCATGCTGCAAGTACACGCTTTTTCAACAGCGGTGCCGTCTGTGAGCAGACATCCAGTGTTCTGGCCAATTCAAGCAGCGAAACATGATAAAGCAAAGGCGGCGGCTCAATGCCCTGTCCCTCCCATGCCGCAGCGTAGGCGGCGGCGCGCGCATGAAGGGTGGGCGCTCCGATGCTCGACATCACTGAGACCAATTTTTGGGTCTCCTCCCAAATCGACGGAAACTCTTCAATCAACACGGCCGGCGGTTCGCGCAGGCCCAAACACAGTTGCAGTCTTCGGGCGAAAGAAAAGGCGAACATGTAGCGGAGTAAATCTGTATCCTCGCCCCTGCGCACTTCCTTGCGAATTCTTTTGTTCAGAGAGATGAATTCCTCAACCGACATTCTCCTGAGCAAGGGCATCGCCAGATCATAAAGCATCATGAGTTGCACTGGAGTCGCATCAGCCAGCAGTCTGCCCTTCACATATTCGGGTTGAACTATTTCCAGCATCAGCTGCTTTGCGCCGTCCCGTGAAAGGGTCAACTTCAACCACTCGGGGCGGAGAGTCTTTTTGTCCGTTTGAGCCTGGATGATCTGGGTCCAGTTGAACACCTCGCCAAGCTTATCCAGCGACGCCGACGGATAGGACACCTCTTTGCGAACCGTTAGAAGATCGCGCACGAAACCAGCCAGAGTCTCGTCCTGCGTCTCCGAGAGGTTAGTTGCGGCAATTTCCGCCAAGGCCCGCTGGGACTCCGGGGAGGACTCAGGCGCATCACCGGCCTCTTGATCT
>JBILLC010000067.1:0-7843 GCA_044376275.1 Chthoniobacteraceae bacterium
CCAAAATTCACCGCCACTTTGCCACCTACGCTCGAATCGACCGCCGAAAGGAGCGTCGTGGGGACTTGCACAAAGGGCACGCCCCTCCGGTATACCGCTGCTGCGAACCCGCCTAAATCGCCCACCACGCCGCCCCCAAGGAGCACCACGAGGGGCGAGGCGCCGGCATCCGGGAAGTGTTCCAGCAGGGCTGCGCAGGTTTTAGAAAACTCCTCCCAGTTTTTGCCCTCCTCGGAAGCGGGAATCTCGTGGCGCACCACCTTCCTGAAGCCCGAGTTTTGAAGGGACTCGGTGGCGGTGGCGCCGTAGAGGGCGCCAACCTGCGGGTTGGTGAGCAGGAAGGCGTTGTTGTGCGTGAGCCCATGGGTCCTAAGGGTTTCCCCGAGGGAGGCCAGGCAGTTTGCACCGATCAAAACAGTGTAGGCCCGTGCTCCGAGCTCGACATCGACACGCGTCAACATTCACCCAGCTTTAACGCGGTAGCCGCAACTGGAAGCAAAAAACACGCAAATCTCCGCACCAGCGCCCGCCAAGGGATCGCCCTTCCACCGCCTCCTCCCATGGCACGGCAGCGGTTTTTCCCGTGAACAGACGGCCTGCGGGTGGGGGGCCCATGCGCGCGGCGCGTCAGCTTTTGGCGCTCATTCTGATTCTCCGACTTTACAGAACCCCAATTTCCATCGAAAGTAGATCCAAGGGAAGCGGCCGGCGAACCTTTGGGGTGAACCCCGGGGGTGAGCGGCAGGAAAAATCTCAATGAGAATAAACCAAAAGCCTACTTAGCCATGGGAACCGTTAAGACCTGCGAATTCGCTTCAGCACCAATCAACGCCAGCCTGCAGCCAGCCGACAAAATCCGGCTCCTGCGGGAAATGCTGCGTATACGCCGTTTCGAACAAGCGGCATTGAAAGCTTATCAGGGTGGGAAAATGGGTGGATTTTTGCACCTGTATATAGGTCAGGAAAGCGTCGCGGTGGGCGCCTGTTCGCTGATGGGGGCGAATGATCATGTGATCACCGCGTACCGTGACCACGGGCATGCATTGGCCGTCGGGATGCAGATGAACGAGTGCATGGCCGAACTGTTTGGGAAGGCCACGGGCTGTTCGAAGGGCAAGGGCGGCTCGATGCATTTTTTTGCACCGGACAAGAACTACTGGGGTGGGCACGGGATTGTCGGTGGGCAAACGCCGCTCGGTCTGGGGCTAGCTTACGGAATCAAATACAAGGGACTCACCGGAGCCGCGATGTGTTTCATGGGCGATGGCGCAGTCAATCAGGGCTGTTTTTACGAGAGTCTGAACATGGCATCCCTCTGGAACTTGCCGGTGGTCTACATCATCGAAAACAATGGTTACTCGATGGGCACGAGTCTGGCGCGTTCCAGCGCTTATGCCTCCTGTTTGGCGGAGCGCGCGGCGGGTTTCGGGATCGACTGGGACACGGGCAACGGCGAGGAAATTTACGAAGTTCGCGCCCGCATTCAGACCGCCTTGGATCGCGCCCACAAAGAGTCGCGTCCCACGGTGCTTGAAATTTCAACCTACCGCTACTACGGGCACTCCGTGGCGGACGCCAAGCACAAGGTTTACCGCACCGAGGAGGAGATCGAGCGCTACAAGAGTGAGCACGACCCCATTCAGCTTTGGAAGGCGCGTCTCTTGGAAGAGCGGGTGCTGAACGAAGAACAGTACGAGGCGATCGACGCGTCGATCCGCGAGGAGGCGGCGGAAAGCATTCGTTTTGCCGATGAAAGCCCCTACCCATCCGAGGCCTCGATCACCGAGGATGTCTACTACGAGGTGGACCGGCACACGACGGCGGGACGCACAGGACGACATTTCTTTAACGATTAATTTCAACGCCCGAGTGTCGAACACGCTCAGCGTGGATTCCTCGGACTGAGGATGCCGCCGGATACGGTGCGCTCGATGCAGTCCCCTCACTCGGCCAAAACACAACACTTTCCAAATCACTTCCCACACCAATCGCCATGCCTGAGATCACTTATCGCGAAGCGCTCCGCCACGCCATGGCGGAGGAAATTGAACGGGATCCGAACGTCGTCCTCATGGGCGAGGAAGTCGCTGAGTATGACGGTGCGTACAAAGTCACCGAGGGCCTGTGGAAGCGGTTTGGCGATAAGCGCGTCGCCGACACGCCGATCAGTGAGGCTGCCTTCATTGGCATGGGGGTCGGGGCCTCGATGCTAGGCATCCGCCCGGTGATGGAACTCATGTTCTGGAGCTTCTCTGCGGTGGCCTGGGATCAGATCGTAAACAACGCCGGGTTTGTGCGGTACATGAGCGGCGGATTAATCAACTGTCCGATCGTGATTCGTGGTCCCGCCAACGGCGGCACAAACGTGGGCGCCACGCATTCTCACACGCCAGAAAACTGGCTGGCGAACATTCCCGGAATGAAGGTTGTGTGCCCTTCGACGGCGTATGACGCCAAGGGACTTCTCAAGTCTGCCATCCGTGACAACGACCCTGTGATGTTCATGGAAAACACGCTGCTCTACGGCGAAAAATGGGAGGTGCCGGATGAGGAATATCTAATCCCGCTAGGCGTCGCGGACCTCAAACGTGAAGGATCCCATGTATCGATCATCGCCCACGGACGCGCTGTTTTGACGGCGCTGAAGGCTGCGGAATTGCTCCAAGCCGAGCACGACATCAGTGCCGATGTGCTGGATTTGCGCTCTATCCGGCCGCTGGACGAGGACGCCATCCTGCAGACCGTCCGCAAGACGCACCGAGTGGTGGTGGTGGACGAGAACAAGCCTTTCTGCGGCGTCGGCGCGCAGATCGCGAGCATCATCCAGGAGAAATGCTTCGATGATCTGGATGCGCCCGTGTTGAGGGTCAACGCCATTGATGCTCCGGCAATTTACAGCCCGGAACTCGAGCGCTGTCAGTTGCCTCGCCCAACCGACGTGATTGCAAAAGTGCTCAGTATTTGCTGAGTACACCGGGCCCTGTCCGGCCTGCGTTCTCGCAGGGAAAGCGATTACGACGCGCGGCCTCAGCTTCCGGAGGCGTCCTCCTTACCCAAGCAAACGCTCGGGGTTCAGTGCGTGTAGCGATTTAGGGACGAAAATCCCGTTCTCACGGATGAGTTTTCCATCGAAGTGAATCGTGCCTCCGCCGTACTCCTTGCGCTGGATATTCACCAGATCCCAGTGCACCTGCGAGCGGTTGCCGTTCTCGGTCTGCTCGTAGCATTGACCAGGCGTGAAATGGAAGGAGCCGCGAATTTTTTCGTCGAAAAGAATATCCCGCATTGGGCTTAGGATGTGCGGATTGAATGCGATGGCGAATTCACCGATGTAGCGAGCCCCGGCATCGCTATTAAGGATCTGATTGAGCTTTTCCGTGTGGTTGGCGGTGGCACTCACGATCTTCCCGTCTTTGAATTCCAAGCGTACGTTGTCGAAAGCAGTGCCCTGATAAATGGACGGTGCGTTGTAGGTGATGTGGCCTTGGACGCTGGTTTTGACAGGAGCGGTGAACACTTCGCCATCGGGGATGTTGTGTTTGCCTCCGCAGGTAATTGCTTGGATGCCTTTGATGGAAAAGCGCAGATCGGTTCCCGGTCCGCGGATTTCCACTTTATCCGTCTTATCCATGAGCGCTTTGAGCGCTTTCATGCCCGGCACCATACGGGCGTAGTCAAGGGTGCAGACATCGAAGTAAAAATTTTCAAACGCCTGGGTGCTCATCCCAGCGAGTTGGGCCATCGAAGGAGACGGCCAGCGAAGCACGCACCATTTGGTGCGTTTGACCCGCCAATCGAGCACGGGTTTCATTTTCCGCGCGACTAGCTTCAGCTGTGTCGCGGGCACATCGCTCATCTCGGTAATGTTGTCACTGCCGCGCACCGCAATGTAAGCGTCCATGCGCTTCATACGCGCCAGTTCCACGCTTGATGACACATCAAGCTGTGCTTCGGTCGCCCCGAGTGCCATCACCCTGTTGATGCGTGCATTCTGGATCTGAACATACGGCAGCGCGCCCGAGCTGCGCGCCGATTCAACGAGGGCGATGGTCATTTCCGCGGGGATATCCCACGCATCAATGAGAACTTTCTCGCCCTTACGCAATTCCGTGGAGAAGGACACCAAACCTTTAGCGAGCTTGTCGAAGCGTGGATCGTGCATCCCCACGTGGTACATCTGTCCTGCCGTTTAAACGAAACTTTTCTTTTAGAGGGGGTTTAGTCAAACAAGAGCCCGCGGTGCTCGTTCCTCCGTTTTAAAACGCCCCTTTTTTATGAAACGCTTGCTGATCGTCCTTCTGTTTGTCGTCGGGGTGCTGCCTTCCCATGCCGCGACCCCGAATATCCTGTTCCTGTTCGCGGACGATTGGGGCCGGCACGCTAGCATCTACGCGAAATCTGGAGGCGCCCCCGGCACCGCGCACATCAGTGACATGGTGCAGACTCCGAATTTTGACAAGATTGCGCAGCGCGGCGTTCTATTCCGAAACGCCCATGTGAACGCGCCCTCCTGCACTCCCTGCAGAAGCTCGCTTCTTTCCGGCCAGTACTTCTGGCGGACTGGCCGCGGGGGAATTCTTCTGGGCGCCGTCTGGGATTCCGCGATCCCGACATTTCCGCTACTTCTGCGGGATCAGGGGTTTCACATAGGCAAGACATTCAAGGTGTGGAGTCCTGGCACGCCCGCTGACTCGCCGTTCGGAGGCCAGCAGTACGCCTACGAAAGCGCGGGACGGAGTTTCAACCGCTTCTCCACCGAGGCCTGCAAGCTCGTGGACGCTGGAAAAACTGTTGATGCAGCGAAGGCAGAGCTTTTCAAGGAAGTGAGCGGTAACTTCTCCGACTTCCTCAAGGCGCGTCCGAAGGGGCAGCCATTCTGCTACTGGTTCGGCCCCACAAACACGCATCGTATCTGGAAGCAAGGTAGCGGAGCAAAGCTTTGGAATTTGGACGCGGAAAAGTTGAAGGGAAAACTTCCTCCATTCCTGCCTGATGTGCCCGAGATTCGCGAGGACGTCGCAGATTACATTGGCGAAATCATGGCTTGGGACGCTGCAATTGGAATCCTGTTGGGACAGCTCGAAAACGCGGGCGAACTCGAAAATACCATTGTGGTGATTAGCGGTGATCATGGCGCTCCCGGGTTTCCCCATGGGAAATGTAATCTCTACGAGTTTGGGACCGGCGTGAGTCTCGCTATCGCCGGACCTGGCGTGAAGGGAGGACGTGTTGTGGATGATTTTGTGAATCTCCCCGATCTGGCGCCTACGCTGCTCGAAGTGGCAGGTGCACTTGTACCCGAGGTGATGACGGGCCGCAGCCTTTGGCCTGTGTTGCGCTCGCAAAAAGATGGGCTGGTGGATCCCTCCAGAACATGGGTGGTCACCGGTCGCGAACGGCATGTCGACGGTGCACGCACTGACCATTCACCTTATCCCGCGAGGGCGATCCGAACCGCACAATATTCCTACGTCATTAACTTCCACCCCGAACGCTATCCGCTTGGAGAGCCTTTTGGATTGCGGGAAGGCAAGATCCCGGATCCTGCCATTGTGGCATCCAACACGAGAGCGATTCATCCCGATGACGATGCCGGGCCCACGAAAGCGTGGTTGGTTGCGCACTGCAGCGATCCGCAGTGGAAGACATTCTACGAGCACACCTACGATAAGCGCCCCCGCGAGGAGCTCTATGATTTAAGCAAAGATCCATTTGAGATGCGTAACGTCGCGGGTGAGGAGGCCTACCAAAAAGTACGCAAGGATCTCGAGAGTCAGCTGCTGGCTGAACTTAAGCGCTCCGGCGATCCGCGCCTCGTGAATGACGGCGCTTACTATGAAAACCCGCCACTCTCCGGGCCGGTAGAGCAACCGCTCCGCAAGCGCGTCAAATGAACCCCCGTTTTTAAAACCGTGAAAAAAATAAGTGCATGGCGGAAGATTTTGTTCAGCGCAGCGGTATGTGCGCCATTGATGGCTTGCGCTGCTGATCAAAAACCCAATCTAGTTTTCATTCTCGCTGACGACCTCGGTTACGCTGAGCTGGGGTGTTACGGACAGAAAATCATCCAGACGCCGAGCCTAGATCAAATGGCGCGCGAAGGGGTGAGGTTCACTCAGTTCTACGCTGGAGCAACGGTTTGCGCGCCTTCTCGGAGCGTTTTGATGACGGGCATGCACCAAGGGCACACGCGTGTCCGCGGGAATGGCGCCGGCGCCAGGCAGGCCTTGCGCGAGAACGATGTCACGGTCGCCAAAGTCTTGCAGGCCGCCGGATATCGGACGGCTTTGATTGGCAAGTGGGGGCTTGGCGAGGAGGGGGCTGCCTCATCGGGGTTGCCCCGAAAGCAGGGGTTTGACGAGTTTTACGGGTACTTGAACCAACATCACGCACACAACCATTTTCCGGATTTTCTCTGGCGCAATGAAACCCGTGAACGTACTAGCAACGTGATTACGCCCGATGGTGATTCGGGTGCTGGTTATGCGACTAAAGCGGTACAATTCGCTGATGATCTTTTCGCGGACGAGGCGCTCAAATTTGTCGCTGCGAATCAGAATAACCCGTTCTTTCTTTACTGGAGCATGGTCTCGCCACACGCGAATAACGAGCGCACCAAGGCTCTTAAGGACGGAGCGGAAGTGCCCGACTACGGCATCTATGCGTCCGAGCCGTGGCCAAATCCGGACAAGGGTCAGGCGGCGATGATCACCCGGTTGGACGCGCATGTGGGCCGTTTTTTAAAGCAGCTTGATGTGCTAGGCCTTTCCAAAAACACGATTGTGGTTTTTACAAGCGACAACGGGCCGCATAACGAAAGCAACCACGACTTGACCCGCTTCCAGCCTTCCGGACCTTTTACGGGAACCAAGAGAAGCCTCACGGATGGCGGTATTCGGGTCCCGTTTTTAGTTCGCTGGAAAGGCACCGCGCCTGAGGGGAAGAACTCGGCTCATGTGGGTTCGTTTGCAGATTGGTTTGCCACCGCGGCAGAGCTCGCTGGTGCAGAAACGCAGCTGCCAGCAGACTCCATCAGCTTTGTTCCTGAGTTGCGCGGACACCCGCAGAAAAAACATGACTTTCTTTACTGGGAGTTTCATGAAAAGGGCTTCAGTCAGGCGGCACTGTACGACGGCCGCTGGAAAGGATTGCGTTCTGGAGCGGAGGACGCGCCAGTAACCTTGTTCGATCAGCAGAATGATCCCGCTGAAAACACGAATGTGGCGGGTAGCCATCCCGACATCGCCGCGAAGATTAGCGATTATTTAAAAACAGCTCGTATTGATTCCCAGGACTGGCCGGTGCAGTGGAAATCGCGGCGGCCGTAAAGCTCGGCGCTCCCGGGTGTTTTCAGGAACCGTTGTCCATTTGTACGCGCGGACGTCGCTGGCATGTGGTTGCGTGGGACAAATATTTCCGCCTTGCAACAAAATGATTAGCTAGTTAGCGGTGGCGTATTGATGCCCAGCGTAATTTCATCCCTTGCAGGTTTATTGGTGAATCGAACATTCAGCCCAGCCGTTTTATTGCGTGGTTTGGGCATCGGATTCGCCTTGGTTTTGAGCGCATGTCAAAAGCAAGAGGCAGAGCAAAGTGGCGAGAAAAAAAGTCCGCTGGCTAACACTGCGCCTGACGATGGCAAACGACAGTTTGAAGCAGATGTCGAGAAGTCGAAACAAAACGCTGTCGCGCGCTTTCCGGATCTGGGGGTTGCCGGGTCTGAGATGAACAAGGCGTTTGTGGCTCGAGTGAACCATCTCCGGGCGTTAAACTCGCCGGAATTTAATTACCCGACCTGGCCGTATCAATTGGCCTGTCAGGTCGATTACGAGGTACAGGCAGT
>JBILLC010000081.1:0-7296 GCA_044376275.1 Chthoniobacteraceae bacterium
AAACTCCCAAATCGGAGCAGAATAATGGGCTCTTGCGCTCATCGCCTCTTGTTTTCGGCTTCAGGAAGAGGGCGGTCTTTGTAAAACAAAACGCCCGAGTGGCGGAGATTGTATATAAAAGCGCGGAGATTGTCGCCAGTCTCACGGTCGTTCAAAAGCAACCCCAGCGCGCCCTTGCCTTCATTTGCCGACTTAGTGAGTTTTTGAACAGAGTCTGCAGCGCTACCTGTTTTTGTGACGACGGAATCCAGGGTAAGGCTCGTTTTCTTGAAGTTTTCAGAGCTTTCTCGCAGATTCCCGAATGTCTCGGAGAGATTCTTGAGATTCTCTTCATTCAAGAGCTTCTTGTTGATGGTGGCAGTGAGGGCTTGAAATCCTTTTAAACTCTCAGACAACTGATCGAGCACCTCTCCACCGCGCGCGGCAAGCTCATCGAACCCTCCTGAACGACTTCCCTCGATGATCTCTCCCGGATACAGCAAATCGGAGGGATCCATGTCCGAGCTAGGCACAATCTCAATGTACTTGTCCCCTAGCAAGTTTGCGCTTCCGACCATGAATCGACTCTTCCGCGGGATCTTGACATCCTGCTGCACTTTCAAACGGACCGCCACCCGGTACGAGTCACCCACCAACTGCGGAGCCGCTGCGATAAATCCGACTTTCGCCCCGGAAAGCATCACATCCGCGCCCGAAGCAAGACCGCCGACGTTAGTAAACAGCACGGTGATTTCGTAGGGCGCTTTCAATGCGGTACCCAAGCGGCCAAAGGTGACCACAAGCACCCCAATGATTGCCAAGCCGGTAAAAAGAAAAATACCGACCATAGTCTCAGCGCGGCCTTTTTTTTCATTTGCCATAAAATTACGCAGTTACTGTTGACTCTGAGTTCAGGCGGACTCTCCCGAGTGGCCCTCGATGAAATTCTTTAAAATCGGATCTGTCGATTCATGAAGTTCACGCGGCGTACCCTCAAAGTACAAGCGCCCCTCATGCATGAAACCGATTCGATCCGCCGTATGAAAGGCGGTTTTCATGTCATGTGTGACGACTACCGAAGTTGCCTGCAAACGTTTCTGCAAGCGGCGGATCAAAAAATTGATCGAATCCGTTGCGATCGGATCCAGTCCAGTAGTCGGCTCATCATACAAAATGCAAGCCGGGCGTGAAACGATCGTCCTTGCAAGCCCCACACGCTTACGCATCCCACCGGAAAGGTTTTCCGGCATTTTTTCCTCTTCCCCGCTCAGATCAACCATCTCCAAGGCCTCTGCAACTTTATCCCTGATCAAACCCGCATCCTTTATGCCCGATTCGCGCAGTGGAAAAGCAATGTTCTCGGCAACAGTCATCGAATCAAACAGCGCGCCGCTCTGAAAAAGGATCCCGATTTTTTTTCGGATCGGGCCGAGGCGACGCTCTGGAAGCTTTGAGATATCCTCGCCATCAATGAGCACTTTTCCACTGTCAGGCTGCAACAACCCGACCAGATGTTTGAGAAGCACGCTTTTTCCACATCCGGACCTGCCCAAAATCACATGCGTCTTTCCCGGTGAAATAAGCATGCTCACCCCATCCAAAACCGTCTGGTCACCAAATTTTTTGTACAGACTCTGAACTTCAATCATACCAAAGCTCAGTAAGTCCCGGCGGGGAAGAAGATATTCAGCGCAAACGACAGGAAGAAATTCGAAATCAAAATCACCAGCGACGCGATCACCACCGCCTGAGTGGGGGCGCGCCCAACTCCCACCGCTCCCTGGGATGTCTTCAACCCCTCCTCGCACGCGATGAAACCAATGAGGATCGCGAAACACATGCCCTTGATCATCGACATTTTAATATCCCGCTCCGTGGTGAACTTCAGCATGTTGGTCATGTAGTACGCCTCGGAAATCCCAAGCACTTTGGTGGCAACGATGTACCCTGCACCGATTCCAAGCCCGATGCACTCCGCCGCCAAGAGTGGCCCCGATATGATTAACGCAAGCACACGAGGCACGATCAGGTAATCAATGGGATGCACCCCCAGCGCGCGCAACGCCTCAATCTGCTCTGTCACCTTCATCGTTCCGATTTCGGCCGCGATCGATGCCCCAACCCGTCCCGAAAGCATCAACGCAGTGAGAACCGGACCGAGCTCTCTAAACATTGAAACCGCAACCACCGCCCCGACCGCCGAGTCCATTCCCAGCCGGTGAAACTGGAAATAAGTCTGTGCCGAAAAAACCGCTCCTGTGAACGCACCAGTCACGATCACCACCAACTGGGACCGAAAACCGATTTCGGCAATTTGCCGAATTAATAGACGCCATCTTAACGGTGCCACCCAAATCGACTCCACTGTGTCGCGCACCAAAAACGCCAGTTCGCCCAAATAGCGCATCAAGCTAAGGGTGCCGTCACCTAGAGCGTTAAAGAGGGCAAAGTTCATCAAAAAATCTACGGTACAGCATTAGGAAATGAAAAAGATGCGCTTGCAAGTGGAACTCGCTCCAAATCGGACGCCTATTTCCCCTGCCGATAAAAACTTGGAACTATCCGACTTCCGCAGGTGCATCGAGCCGCGGGAACAGCGGGGTGGGCACACCGAGAACATGCCCGTCTAAGATTACGCCCCAGACAGCGTCCGCCAGCCGTGGTTCGCAGGTGATCTGCAATTGACTAAAAATCCCGCGAGCTGCGTCCGGTAAAACAGGCTCAAGCAAGATCGCCACCACCCTGATGGATTCGGCTAAATGGTACAGCACAGCGTCAAGCAGGTCGCTCTGCGCGGGATCCTTTGCCAGCTTCCAAGGCGCAATGGTTTCGATGACCTGATTGCAAAATCGAGCAAGCCCGATCACCGCACGCAACGCCGAATCGACCTGATAATCTCGCATAGCTCTGGAGAATGCAGCCACCGCCTGTGGAATCTCTTCTTGTGAGAGTGTGGCGAGGAGTGGATTTTCCAGCGCAATCTTCCGCAAAACACTACCCTTGTACCTTGCAGACATGTTCAGCGTGCGATTCAAGAGATTGCCCACGTTGTTCGCCAATTCGTCATTGTAACGTCCTCTGAGCCGCTCCTCGGAAAAATCGGCATCTTTCCCTGTGACAATATCTGCCATCAAATAGTACCTCAGCGCCGCTGTACCGTACCTTTCGACAAGAACGTTCGGGTCCACTGTGTTTCCCAGACTTTTACTGATTTTTGCTCCGCAAATATTCCACCACCCGTGCACAAGAAAGGACGGGATCTGCGCGTCTGAAAATCCCATGCCATGCAGCATGATCGTCCAATAAATGCCATGGGCGGGGATCAGAATGTCCTTCCCAATGACATGCGCTGCGGCGGGCCAAAGCGATTCGAAACGTGGAAGGTTGTCCTCCTCCGCGGAAAGGTAGCCGGCAAAAGAGATGTAGTTGATGAGCGCGTCGAACCAAACGTAGGTGACGTACTCGGTATCGAAAGGCAGTTCGATGCCCCAACTTAAGCGGGCCTTCGGTCTCGAGATACACAAATCACCCGAGAGTTTCTCAACCGCATTACGCAGTTCGGATCTTCGAAATGCAGGAACGATAAACCGATCGTGCGTATCGATGTGATTGAGGAGCCAATCCCTGTGTTTGGACAATTTGAAATACCAGTTCTCCTCCTCCAACTCCACAACCTGCCCCCATTCGGGCCCGAATTCACCGGCCTCGTTTCGCTCTTTGTCGGTCAGAAACTGCTCCTGCCGGACGCTGTAGAATCCACGATGCGCCTGTTTGTAAAGTTGCCCCTCGTCGTGAAGGCGCTGAAGAATTTTTTGAACCACCCGCTTGTGAACGGGATGCGTTGTAGCCGCCCAACCATCATACTGGATTCCCAACTTTTTCCACAACTCAATGAATTGTACCGTGCAACGGTCTGCGAACTCTTGCGGCGAAAGACCCTCTTTTTCTGCGGACTGCTGCACCTTCTGACCGTGCTGATCCACTCCCGTCAGAAAAAATGCCGGTTTTCCCTGCAACCGTTCGAATCGTGTGAGCACATCCGTGAGCACCTTTTCGTAGGCATGTCCGATGTGAGGAGCCGCATTCGTGTAGTCGATCGCTGTCGTGTAAAAAGTGCAGTCCGGCATAATCAAGAAGTAGTGTCACAAAAATTTATTGGCCACAGCAAAGCCCACCGACGGCCTGCAGCGGAAGGCAAATCATGCCCGCAGCCCTTGTTTCCAGCCGAATCAACGCACCACAGAACAAATCCCAGCCACAACGGCGTTTGCCAACTTCTGGCGATGCGCCGCAGATCGCGCGATTTTCGCACCCTCGGCTGCGTGGGTTAAGAAACCGAGTTCCAGTAGCACGGAGGGTCTCGTATTGTGGCGCAGCACATAGAAGCGGGCTCGACGCACTCCCCGGTCCATGCTTCCGGCGGCTGCGACAACCTGCTTGTGGACAGCGCGTGCGAGGCGAGCGCTTTTCGAACTGTAATGGTAAGTCTCCACACCGTAGGCACCCGTGTTTGGTGACGAGTTCAGGTGAATACTGACAAAGACCGGACTCCCGGGGGTTTTTCTCGAGATCGCCACCCGCTCGGAAAGCTCAACAAAGACATCTGAAGTCCTGGTCATCACCACCCGATGCCCACGGGCAAGCAAGCCTGCCCTCACCCTTAGTGCGATATCAAGCGCCACGGTCTTCTCGCTGTAACGCTGCCGAGGCACACCGCCAGGATCATACCCACCATGACCGGGATCCAACACCACGGTGCCCGCGCGCAAATCCAGCGCACCCGTTGAAAATAACACCAAAAAAACCACCAAACAATGCAAGCGCGCACCCTTTAAATTCCAGATGCGAGCCAACGGAGAGGAGGATGAAGGAATGATATGCATGCGAAAGCTTCGTGGATCGTCTGACACTTCAATCGAGCCAAGGAACCGCTAAAGATCCGCTACCATCCCCCGAAAATTAAACAATGCAACCCATGCTTTTGAGCAGCCGCCCCAACCCGCATGCCACCCACCTAAACCGTAACTTCCCGGGATCCCTCGCACGCTGAAGTGCACTCTGACGGTTCGTTTAACGGAAAAAGGCGGTTCACTTCTGTGCTTTATCGCCAGCTCCGCGCTTGGACTCGATGAATTTTCTTTCCTTCTCCAACATTTCCTCGGGCACCGACGCTGGGGCGATGTTACTGGTGACCACTGTCTCGCCCGCCTGAATCTCGCGAATACGCACAGCGCGGTACCACACCGAATCTCCGTGGTCTTGCAGTGAGAGGAACGCGCCGCGGGCGCCCAAATCGCCGCCGCGGACGCGGAGCAACTCCACCTCTTTTTCCCAGCGCGGGTCAGCGTAATCAAAATCGACCGCCTTCTGCCCGTTGAGCCAGTGCTGGATCACAGTTCCTTTGCAGACAATCCTGCCTTGATTCCACTCACCAACCGGCTTGGTGAAATCCTTTGCAGGGGGCATGCAAAAATACAGTGATGCAGCACTCGTACGCGGATTTCGCCCATCGGAATGGAATCCATTGTCCAGCACTTGGTACTCGTACTGGCCGGGGCGGTAATACACGCCGCTGTTGCCCTTCTGCGAGATTTTCCATTCGAAACGCAGCTCGAAGTCATCGGGAACGGGCTTTTTTTTGTACACGAGGCTCCCCCCCTTTTCCTTGCGGAAGATTGCGCCCTCCTCAACGACCCAGTTTCCTTTCTGCTCCCAGCCATCCAGACCCGACCCATCAAAAATCGAAATAAACCCCGCAGCGACCTCTTCCTCCGGGACGGGGGCTTGGGCGAAAATCGCGCTACTAAAGGAAGCAATTGCCACAATTGCTAGTTGGATGGGATGTCGGTTCATCTGTCTCAAATGATAAGGGTGCCTTTTGATAACTACGCACGGCGCTAAACCTTAGCCAGGGATTACTCCCGACGGATGCATCCACGCAGGCCAGACAGAGCCTGAGCACTCCGGAAATCGAGGAATGAAGTGAATCCAGCAATTATGCGATTCGCTCTTGGACGCGATCCTGCTATCAGCGTCCCTTCTGAGCTGCAACCTCGGTTCAAAAACCAGCCACCTCCCATGTTTAGAATATCTGCTCAAAAATTTTTAATCACGCTGTGCGCCCTATCTAGCGCCTACTCGGCTCCGGCAGACTGGCCGCAATGGAGAGGCCCAGCGCGAAACGGTTCACTCGATTCAGGACCGGCTCTCGCCGACTCATGGGGTGCCGAGGGCCCGCGAATTCTATGGGACAGCGAGCTCATACCAAGTGATGACGATGGGGGGCACGGCAGCCCGGTATTAGCTGATGGGCGGGTGTACCTCTCGGTTGTATGGCACAGCGACGAGCCCAGCGAGACACGCACCATCACCGACCTCATCATGCGGGTGCGGTTAGGCCACCAAAACGCAAGCCCCCTCGGCAAGGAGCTAATCGAGAAGATCGAGTCTGCCCGAGAATCACTTGCGCCAACGCTCAGAGGCGCGAAACTTGAGGAGTTTATCGAGAAGTTTATTCAAGAGAACCTTGACCGAAAAAAGCGCGAACTTTTTGGAAGTTGGATCAGCAGCCGTTTTAAAAAGGGCAAACTTGCGATTCCCCTCGGTGATTACGACAAGCTCAAGGCGCGCGTTGAAAAACCTTTCGCGTCACAATCCGAATTTGAGGCATGGGTGAATGCCCAAGGCTTTGCAGATCACGTCAAACAAGCGGTGCTTGACGCGGTGCCCGCTTCCAAACGCGTTGCGGAAGATACCGTGATTTGTCTCGATGCAAACTCCGGCAAAACAATTTGGATAACCCGCGCTCCCGGGGAACCGAAGGGACGCAACTGCTCAAGCACTCCGTGTGTTGCAGGAGGCTTGGTATTTGCCATGGGAAGCACTCACCTGTACGCGGTGAACACTGAGACCGGCAAACTGCATTGGTCCCAGCCTCTTTCCAGCAAAGCTCCGGGCTCCTCGCCTCTGGTTGTCGATGGAGTCGTGTTTGCGCAGGCTGGAAAGCTATGCGCTTTTGACACAGGGACCGGAAAACCCTTATGGGAGCAGCCTTCAGTGACGGGAAGCAACGCCTCGCCCACACTTTGGCAAGACGCCTCTACAAAGCTGATTGTCTGCAACAGCCGCAACGAGTTGGCTGGAGTCGATCCATCAAGCGGCAAAATCGTGTGGAGCATACCGGGTGGAGGCGATTCGACCCCCGCAATTCAAGGAAACCTCGCCGCCGTTTTATCCTCAAAAGACAGCATTGGTTTTGCAGGCTATCAAATTTCAGCCACCGACGCGAAGCAACTTTGGAACCATCCCACTGACGCG
>JBILLC010000109.1:0-6450 GCA_044376275.1 Chthoniobacteraceae bacterium
CTCGACCCGTTTTTGGCGCCCACGGGTATTGTGCAAATTCCGCCCGAGATCTGGCGAGATGCGATCGACGTGCGTGCAGAACACTCCGATGTGTTCGGCATGGCCAGAGGCATCATGGAGTACGTCTATAAAACCTGCAAATACATGCCAGGAGTCACTGACGTCCACACCACCTCAACAGTCTTCGCGCAAAGTCGGCAGGGAGTGTGCCAGGATTTTGCGCACTTGATGCTGGCGATGTGCCGGAGCGTCCAACTGCCGGCTCGCTATGTGAGCGGTTACTTGTTCGATGCAAAGAGGACCGAGATTCGCGGAGCACACGCCTCGCATGCCTGGGTTTGGCTGCCCGGCATTGGCTGGCATGGAATGGATCCCACCAACAATTGTCTGACTCACGAGAATTACGTGGTGCTTGCCGCTGGCCGCGACTACCACGATGTCCCGCCCGTGAAGGGAAGTTTCTGGGGGGCGCCTGAGCGGGAAATGCAAGTGACAGTGCATCTTGAGGAGCGCTGAAAGCCTGCTTGCCGCGGGAGTTTCCATGGAAGTAGAGTCCGCGCGTGGATCTGCCCACCTGCGTCACCCTCAAACTCCGATCCGCTCAAGGTCTCCCATCCAGACCGGCGCGTGATCTGTCGCACTCCGCAGATCTGGCACACTTTTTCATTTTCGTTGCGACCCTCTTCATCCCGTTTTTTGGGGCGGTGGCCGCTCCCGTCACGCAACAAAAGCCCGCGCCCGACGCGGCCATTGCTAAGAACATTCGTTTTTCGCTCACGGCAAAAGATCCGCCAACGGCCGTCGCAGAAGTCTCTGTGGAGCGGATCGCAAAAGAGACACGCAAAAGGACCATCTCCGAAATCATGCGTTTAGATTGGTTCTCAGGGATTATCGCCGAGGGAGTAACCGTGCGTTTCCAACGCATGGATCTCCAGGCTTTGCCCAGCGTCCCTGAAAAAATCCGCGCGCTCGC
The DNA here is from genome assembly GCA_044376275.1 of Chthoniobacteraceae bacterium. GTDB lineage: Bacteria > Verrucomicrobiota > Verrucomicrobiia > Chthoniobacterales > Chthoniobacteraceae > Chth-196. The sequence goes on from JBILLC010000109.1 coordinate 974, forward strand.
CAAAGTAAAACGGCTTGAGATCCATCACCTTAGCATTTACGCCCCCGGCGACTCGGTTCCGCGGCTGATTGCGGGGGAAGTGGAAATGCGTCCGGACAGCACATGGAGTCTGAAGCGCGTACTTCTCGCAGGCCGCTCGAGCATGAACAACTGCACGCTAAGGGTTGGCGCCGACGGGGAAATCCGCATCTCCACCGCACTCGGAAAACCGCTGGCACTGCGGGCGCTACTCTCAGAAATCGATAATCCAGCATTCGTCAGTTCGCCCGTGGATTTTGCGAATCCGCCATCCAGCGCAAGCGCGGAACTCGCGACAAAGTCTCCCCTCGTCCAAGATCTCCGCAGCCGACCTAAGCGTTGAGGACGTTTGTGGGATCAGTCGCTTCCGCTGCGACTGAATGTCCAGAGAGTCGAACAGAGTCTTTTGCAGGTCAAACCACCTCGAGCGGGCAGGGCGGGAGCGCGTTCAGGAAAGCTTTGCCGTAATTTTTCTGAAGCACACGCGGATCTAAAATCACAACAATCCCCTTGTCTGTCCGCGTGCGAATGAGCCTGCCAACGCCCTGCCGCAGCTTGAGGATCGCCTCGGGCAGCGAGTAGCTCGAAAACGGGTCACCGCCCTCAGCCTCTATCTGCTGCAGGCGCGCCTCAATCAAGGGATGGTCCGGGACCGCGAAGGGTAATCGCGTGATGATGACGTTGCTGAGCGCCTCGCCCGGCACATCCACCCCGCTCCAGAAACTCTCCGTTCCAAAAAGTACATGCCGACGGTCTTTTTTAAACTCCGCCACCAACTGATGCCTTGGCATCCCCTCTCCTTGGATCAAAAGCGTGTAATCCAGCTCATCCAAACGCTCGCGAACCTCGGCGGCCACTGCCTGCATCGTCTTGTAGCTTGTAAACAGCACAAAAGCGCGTCCCTCGGTCTTCGCGACAAAATGCTCGATCCAATGCGCCAACGCCTTCTCGTACGCAGCCCCATCACGCGGATCCGGGACTTTTCGCACCACGAAGAGCTTCATCTGCCTCTCGTAATCAAACGGGCTGCCTATCTGCAAAGCATCGACGTGCTCCGCCCCGACGCGGTTCCTGAAGTATTCAAGCGACTCGGCACCCGTTGAGAGGGTGGCGCTCGTCATGATGCAAGTGCGTCCCTCGCCAAATAGCAGCGACTTCAAATACGGAGCCACATCCACCGGCGCAGCGTGCAGCGAGTGATACTGCTGCGACCGGCCGCTTTGCTCGATCCAATAAACATGATCATCCGCCTCAAGTTTTAAAAAAGACCCCACCGCCGCTCGCGCATCACGCACCCTGCGACCAAGATCCTGCAACTCGCCCTTGAGCACTTCGTCCTCCTGCTCGCGCACCAACTTCACGATCCGCGCCTGCAAATCCATCAGCGGCCCGGTCAACGTGTCTTCCACAAAATCCGGATGCCTGACCCGCACCTCTCTTTTGCGTTCCGTGAATTCGCCTTTCTCACCGACCTTTTGAAAAAACACGTCGACCCTTTCCAAAAGCGAACCCACCTCGCGAACGGCGTCCGGCTGACGCAGCACTTGAAACACACCTTTCTTGGTTTTCGGATTGTAGAGCCGCTGAAGCGACTGGCGCAGACCGTACTGCGATAATCCGATTCCAATTTGCTTGGCAGCAATACTTTCCACCGTGTGCGCCTCGTCAAAAATCACGAAGTCGTTCCCAAAAAGATATCCGGAGGAGTCGGCCTCGGGCTCGCCCTGTCCAGTCATATTGAGGAAGAAGAGCGTGTGATTCATCACCACGACATCTGCTGAGGCGAGCCGCTTGCGCGCCTGCTGGTAAAAGCAGCGAGGATTGCTCCCACAGGTCTTGGCGGTGCAAATATGCGCCTCCGAGCAGACCTCAGACCAAACCCGCTGGTCCGGCTCCAGGGGCAAATCCGAGAGCGATCCGTTTTCCGTGCGCTCGGCCCAGATTCTAAGCCTCTCCAACTCCGCCCGCTCGGGCGAGGTGAACAAGCCGTCGGCGTGCGCTATGGCCCGCTGCAAACGCATGGGGCAAAGGAAGTTTCCGCGCCCTTTCCACAGGATCGCCTCAAACTCCAGCGGGAGGATCTTCTGTAAAATCGGCAAATCTTTGTACATCAACTGTTCCTGCAGATTGATGGTGTAAGTCGAAATCACCGCCTTCCGCTTGTTTTCCACGGCCCACTGCACGGCTGGCACCAAGTAAGCCAGTGACTTGCCCACCCCCGTGCCAGCCTCCACCACCAGATGCCTGCGTCCCTCAAGCGCCCCGGCAACCGCCTCGGCCATCCGCTGCTGTTCCTCCCGCAATTCGAAGTTGCGCACCTTGCTCAAGGCGCCCGACGAGCCGAAAAACTCATGCACCCGTCCGGAGAAGCCGGGACCGATTTGGTCGTTGAGGGAAATCATTGAGGCGGATTGAAAGTTGGAAATCTGAGGGCCCAGCAGCGTAGTATAAGAATGGGTGCTCGTCCATGTACTGGGCATCGCAGTTTCCAACCCCGCCCCGATGAGTTTACTCGACCGCTACGTCTTCCGCAGTTTCCTAGAACCCCTGGTTCTATGCTGTGGGGCGTTTGTCGGGATCTGGTTGATTTTTGACCTGAGCGGCCACGGCGCGGATTTCATCTCCTCAGGCGCCTCCGCCGAACAGGTGGTGGATTACTACAGTTGCCAGCTGCCCCAGGTGATCCTGATTGTCCTGCCCGTGGCCGTGCTGCTTGCACTGCTCTTCAGCATGAGCCGGATGTCCCGATCCAACGAGGTGACCGCCATGCTGTTTTCAGGACGCAGCCTTACGCGAATCCTCTGGCCACTGATTGTAACCTCCGCGGCTCTGTCAGGATTGTGTTTCTGGCTGAATTACGAAATGGCCCCGCAGGCCGAGGCGCTGAAGCGCGTTGCCATGGACGATATTCGCAAGGCAAAGGGTGCACCCGCCAGCGACGAGGTCAAGGGCCACCTCTTTAAAGACCGCATCAGCAACCGCACTTGGTTTGTCCGTAAACTCAAGCTCAGCAGCCCCGTCATGGAGGGCGTGCAAATTATCGAGCACGATGCAGAGGGGAATCCCACGCGCAAATGTTACGCCGCCAAAGCCACGCACGATTTGGTCAAACAACAGTGGATTTTGCAGCGCGGTCTTATCGTTGATTTGAATGCTCAAGGCGAAGTGGTGAAGATGGACAACTTTGAAGAGCAGGGTCAGCGCATCATGGAAAACTGGCCTGAAACACCGTGGCGTATCGCCTCCTCCCGGCTGGATCCAAATCAACTCACTGTTCCCGAACTTCAAGAGTATTTGGGAAAAAACTCAGACTTTTCCGCCAAACGCCTCGCGCCCTTTGAGACCGCATTCAACGATCGCCTGGCGCTGCCGCTGACCTGTTTGATTGTCAGCATTTTTGCAGGCCCGCTTTCCATCGTGTATTCGCGCCGCGGAATCATGCAGGGCATCGCCACAGCCATATTTCTTTACTTCATGCTGCTCGTGACCCGCAACCTACTGCTCGCCCTTGGACGAGGAGCACGAGTTTCGCCTGAGGCGGCAGCATGGGGCCCGCAGCTGGGTTTTCTACTGCTTGGTCTCTTTCTTCTTTGGCTCAGATCGAGCAACAGGGAGCTTTCCACTATTTTTACAAGTAAACGATGAATCAGGACTGGAGTATTCAATCCCGGGGTGTCGCATGCAGCGTCACCGGAACCCCCTTCGAAGCGGGACAGTATTTTCACACCCTTTTATTCGATGATAAAACGGTCCTTCGGCGTGAAGATTTGAGTGAAGAATCTTTCAAGCAACGCTCCCCTGAGGCACCGCAACCCTTCTCTCACTGGCGCTCCAAATTCGAACCCGCCCCGCCAAAGGCCCCCGAACCTCTTGGCAAACAGACAGCCGAAGATCTTCTGCGCAAATACATGGCGGACCCAAATCCGGGCTTAGCCAATGTCCGGTACATCCTCGCGTTGATGCTTGAGCGCAAACGCCAGTTGAAGGAAGTCGAAGTCCGCAAGAACGAAGACGGCTCCCTCACCCGCATTTACCAGCACGGCAAAAGCGGCGAAGCCTTCGTGATTCCGGATCCCGGATTAAAGCTGAGTCAGGTCGCAGAGGTCCAATCCGAGGTCGCAGCATTGTTGGCAGCGCCCGCGCCGGCGGTGGAAACAGAGGCGCCGACCGCTTCAACAGATGCACAAGCAAGCCTGCCCGACACCTCAGCAAGTCCCGACTCGGCAGAACACAATGACTTCACCAATTCTGACACCAGTTCGGAAGCCAAAGAAACCTCCGCAGATGATGCCAACGGAAACGAAATGCCACATGGGACGGAATCCGCTGCGATCGAATCCGACCCGCCTAAGGACATTTTCGAAAATACTATAAGTCCCTCGGCAGCGCCTTTGGAGATGACCGACGAGGCACGCGCCGAGGCAGCGGACCCTGAGGCTTATTCGCCTGATTCAACGCATCCATAAAGGTGACTGACACTCGGGTGCCTCCTCGGCACATCACGGTAGTGTGACGCGCTCCTTTTCGCCCTTTTCGCCCTTTTCGCCCTTTTCGCCCTTTTCGCCCTGCGCGAATGCATCGAATAAGGCGGAACAGACGGCGCACTTAACCGCGTCCTCTCTGGCTTTTATTCAAAAAGGCCGCTCGATTCAATCTGCCTCAAAAGCTTGTTTCCATTGCAGGACGCAAAGTCTTTAAAAATTTACTTGGCGATTTTGCCAAGTAATTGCTATCACCGGCCGCGGCTCAGAAAATTGTGTCCCTCATCATGCCCTCCCTCACTCAAAAACTCTTCTCGGAATTGCTAGGCACCGCACTTTTGCTTTGCACAGTGATTGGTTCGGGAATCATGGCCGACTCGCTGTCGGCGGGGAACACAGCAATCGCTTTGATCGGGAACACTCTGGCAACCGTCTGCGGACTTTATTTTTTGATTGAGGTATTTGGTCCGACAAGCGGCGCCCACTTTAATCCGGCAGTTTCACTTGCTCTTTCAATCCGCAGAGATTTCCCATCCACGCAATTGCTGCCCTACATTTGCGCACAACTGCTTGGTGGAGTCTCAGGGGCGTGGCTCGCCCACCTCATGTTTGGGCTGCCGGTGTATCAAATCAGCACCAAGCCACGCAATGAACCGGGTCAATGGATTGCTGAAATCGTTGCAACCGCAGGCCTGATTCTGGTGATTCGAAGGGTCCCGTCGGGGAAAGCCTCCTCGGCAGTGGCCGCATACATTGGAGCCGCGTACTGGTTCACCGCATCCACTTCTTTCGCCAATCCAGCCGCAGCGTTTGCGCGAATGTTTTCGAATACTTTCGCAGGGATTTCCCCCGGTTCCGTGTTGCCGTTTGTCGGCAGCCAATTATGCGGGATGGCGCTCGGCTTGGTACTCGCCAGCCTGCTGAATCCCCGGGGTGGCGATCGTGCGGAACAAATCCGGACAGCTTAAAAAACCCACA